>JBBRGH010000103.1:0-9196 GCA_038240915.1 Gemmatimonadales bacterium
ACCCTCGAGTTGGTGCGCCGCGGCCGGGTCCGCCGGGCCAAGCTCTACTACCTCCGCGCGCTGAGCGCCAAGTCGGCGCGCATCCCGGATAAGCGCGAGACCTTAGCCGTGGCCCGTCGCCCCTCGCTCCAACGGGACCGGGCGGCCTGGGCGCACGAGACGCTTCTCGTGGGCGTCGATGAAGCCGGCCGCGGGCCACTGGCGGGACCAGTGGTCGCCGCGGCCGTCGTGTTTCCGCCCGACTGCCGCGCCGTCCGCGGCCTTCGCGACAGCAAGGTGTTGCCCGCCCGCATCCGGCTGAGCCTGGCCGAGCGGATCCGCACCCGCGCCCTGGGCTTCGGGGTCGGGGCCGCCTCGTCGCACGAGATCGACCGACTCAACATCCGCGTCGCCACCGCGCTGGCCATGCGCCGGGCGCTGGTGGCCCTCCTCCGGCACGCCGCCCTGACCGGTCGGAGCTACCGGATCCTGATCGACGGGCTGCCGCTGCCGGAGGTCGGCTATCCGCACGACGCGCTGGTGGACGGCGACGCCCGCTGCCAGTCGATCGCCGCGGCCGCCATCCTGGCCAAGACCGTGCGCGACCGGCTGATGGTGCGGCTGGCCCAGCGCCACCCCGGCTACGGCTGGCTGACCAACATGGGCTACGGCACCGACGAGCACCACGAGGGGCTCCGGGCCCACGGCCCCACCTGTCACCATCGACGGACCTTTGCACCGATCGCGCAGCTGACCCTGTTCTGAGCCGCCCGGGCGCGCTCGCTCAGGCGGGTGTGCGCTTCCGTTCGGGCGGCGGGTCGTCGCCGGGCTCCCGCCTGATCACGCTGAGGTGCCCGTCCGACTCCAGGTAGCAGCGCTTGACTGTCCCCACGTCGTCCACCCCCTGCTCCCGCAGCTGCTCCGCCAGATCCTCCAGGGTCAGCATCTCCGCCCGCAGGTTCTTCCGCTGGAGGCGGCCGTCCCGCACCAGCAGCAGCGGCGCCGGGTGGAGCAGGCGATACACCCACGGCGAGCGGTAGCCCAGCCAGTCGAGGGCGTAGTTCCAGGCCAGGATGGTCCCGACCAGCACCAGGCCCTCGGTGACCGAGCCGTAGTCGCTGGCCATGGCGTTCTGGGCGGCGTCGGCCACCAGCACGATCATGAGCAGGTCGGCGGTGCCGAGCGCGCCGGCCTCGCGCCGGAAGAGCCGGAGGGCGGCGAGGATGGACAGGTACATAACGGAGCCGCGGAAGACGAGCTCGAGCAGGCCGACGGTGGGCGACCAGACGGCGTGCCAATCGATCGCGAACAGGTGGGACATGATGGGGCGCCTGGTGAGAGGGAAGGGAGCGGCCCGCACAGCCGGCTAGCCGGCGTGATCAAGGCTTGGCGGGCGCGGCTCCAACCTAGCCAGATCAGGGTGGCCCGGGTGTGACGGGTGACGCCTCGCGACCGGCCGCACTGGGCGGCCATTAGATTCCGCCTATGCTCCCCTTCGGCCGGATGAGCCGCCTCCGCGGCGATACTCCCCGCTTCAGACGTCCTCGCGCGGACCCTCCGCTCCACTGTTCTCGAGCGAGCGGCCCCCGCGTCCGTCAGGCGGGCGCGCTCCTCGTCGCGGCGCTCTCGGCCGCCGCGGTGCCGCTTGCCGCCCAGAGCAACCTCGAGCGCGTCGTCAACGGGTCCTTCACCGCGTCGCACGACTACGATCTCATCCACCAGCGGATCGAGCTCGCCAACTTCGACTGGGACTCGACCGCCTTCGACGGCCGCGTCACCAGCACGCTGGTCTCGCTCCGGCCCGGCCTCGACTCGGTGGTGCTGGACATGGGACGCACCCTCGAGGTCCGTTCAGTCACCACCCCGTGTCCCGCCGCGGGCCGGTGCCCGGCGCTCGGCTACGCCCGGCCGGGCGATTCGCTGGTCGTCCGCCTCGCGCGGGCGGCCGGCTTCGGCGACACGGTGCGCTTCACCGTGGACTATCACGGGCGGATCCGGCAGGGCTACGGGCTCTACTTCTTTCCCGGCGACGGCCGGCCCCACCGGCCGCAGCAGGTCTACAGCGGCGGCGGTACCGACGGCAATCCGCGCTGGCTGCCCACCTGGGGCGGGCCGGCGGACAAGGCCACCTGGGAGGTGATCGCCACCCTGCCGGCCCGGTTCACGGTGGTGTCCAACGGCCGGCTGGTGGGCACCCGCCCGGCCCCCCGCGGGGAGCGCACCACCCACTGGCGCCAGGAGCGGCCGGCGTCCACCTACCTCATTTCGCTCGCCGCGGCCCCCTTCCTGAAGCTGAGCGACCGGTGGCGCGGCCTCCCGGTGGACTACTACGTCTATCCCGAGGACAGCGCCCGGGCGCGGCCGCTGTTCGGCGTCACGCCAGACATGATGGAGGTCTACGGCCGGCTCACCGGCGTGCCCTTCCCGTGGGCCAAGTACGCCCAGGTGACGGTGGCCGACTTCATCGGCGGCATGGAGAACGTGAGCGCCACGACGCTGGTGGACTGGCTGCCCGATGCCCGGGCCTACCGCGACCGGCCCTGGTACCGCCAATCGCTGATCCCGCACGAGCTGGCGCACCAGTGGTTCGGCGATCTGGTGACCACGGAGAACTGGGCCAACTACTGGCTCAACGAGGGCATGGCGGAGTTCATGCCGGGCCAGTACTGGGGCGTGAAGCAGGGCCCCCACGCGGAACAGGACTACTACCTGGCCGAGTCCCGCCAGTTCCTCGCCATCGACGCCCGGCGCCGGATGCCGCTCGCGACCTACAACTCCAACAACGTCTATCCCAGGGGCGCGCTGGTGCTCCAGATGCTGAAGACGCAGCTGGGGCCGGAGCGCTTCTGGGCGGCGATGCGCCGCTATCTCACCCGCCACGCCTACGGCACCGCCACGAGCGACGACCTGCGGCAGGCGGTGCTCGACGCCACCGGCGAAAGCCTGCCCTGGTTCTGGTCGCAGTGGATCTACTCGGCGGGCTACCCGGCGTTCACCGTGGCGGCGGTCTACGACTCCTCGGCGAGGGCCCTGACGCTCCAGGTCCGCCAGACCCAGACCGACACCGCGACCGCCGACAGCACCGGCCTCCGCTTTGCGGTGCAGCTCGCCTTCCGCGCGCCGCTGGCGGTTCGGGTGGGAACCGCCGCGGGTGACGTGGTCCGCCGGGTGACGATCGACCGCCGGGAGCAGATCCTTCGGATCGACAGCCTGCCCGGGCCGCCCACCATGGTGGCCTTCGACGACGAGAACGCCATCGTGAAGACGCTGGCCTTTGACCAGCCCACGGCGTGGCTCGCGGCCCTGCTGGCGCGGCATCCCCAGCTCTGGCAGCGCGACTGGGCCATCGACCGGCTGGCGGAGCGGCCGGCCGATTCGCTCGCCGGCGCGGCGCTGGGCCAGGCGGCGCGAAGCGCCGACTACTTCCTGACCCGGGCGGCCGCGGCGGAAGCCCTGGGCGGGTTTCCCGCGAGTCTGGCGGTGCCTGCCCTCCAGGCCGCCGCGCGCGACACGTCGGCCGCGGTGCGCGAGGCCGCGGTGGCCGCCATCGGCGCGATCGGCGGAGAGCCCGCAACCGCCGTCGCCCGCGAGGCGTGGCGCGCGGATGCGAGCGACCAGGTGCGGACGGCGGCCCTGGTGGTGCTCGTACGGCAGCGAGACCCCGGGGCGCGCGCGGCGGTCCTGGCGGCGCTGGCCGCGCCCTCCTACCGGGACGCGATCCAGAACGCGGCCGTCGGCGCGGTCGTGCAGCGGCCGGACACCGGTCTGGTGTCGGCGCTGGCTCGGCGGCTGGGCGACCAGCCGCTGCCGGCGCTCGGCCTGGCGGCGCTGGCGGCGCGCGGGGATACGCTGGCGCGGGCCAGGCTCCGAGCCGGACTGGACGATGCGCGGGCCTGGGTACGGGAGTGGTCGCTGGGAGCGGTGGAGGACCGGTTGGAGCCGGCGGCGGCGCTGGATCTGTTGCGGGGCGCCCAGCCGTCGCTCACGCGGGCGGCGGCGCGGACGGCGGTGGGTGAGGCGATCAGCCGCCTGGTGCGCCCGCCGACCTGAGTGCCGGCTCGACCCCAAGGGGCCTCTGGCGTTGCGGACCAGCGGTCAGGCTGATCCGCCTCACCCCCCTGGGAAGCGCGCGGGCTCGACGGCCGGCGATCACGCCGGGCCGTCCCCTATCCACCGCCTGATCGTCTGCAGGTCGGCTGCCGCCGCTCTCGGCTCGGCCAGCCGGGGCAGGCTGACGATCCGCTCGACCCCCCCCAGCCGCGCGATCGCGCCCGCATTGCTGCCCGTAGACTCATCCGCGCTCGCGGGAGCGGTCAACACTACCCCGGCCAGCTCGAGTCCGGCCAGCTCGATCGCGCCCAGGGTCAGCAGGGCGTGGTTGATGGCGCCGTCCCGGTCGGCGGCCACCACGAGGACCGAGGCGTTGAGTGCTCGGGCCAGGTCCACGGCGGTCCACTCCCAGGTCAGGGGCGCGAGCAACCCCCCGGTCCCCTCGATCAGCACCACCTCCGCGCCTTCGCTCAGTGCCTCCAGGCGGAGCAGCATCGCGTCGAGATCGAGCGGCTCCGCGCCCGCCGCCTCGGCCGCGAGCGGAGGCGCCAGCGGCGCCGCGAACCGGTGGAGCGCCTCCAGCGGCTCGGCCTGGCCGGTGGCGGCCGCGAGCAGGGCACCGTCCTCCGAGAGGGCGGTAGCGTCCGCGGTACCGGTCTCGATCGGCTTGATGGCCACCACCCGGCGGCCCGCGGCCCGAAGTGCACTGCCCAGGGCGCAGCCCACCCAGGTCTTGCCGACGCCGGCATCGGTGCCGGTGATCAGGACCGTCCTCATCGCGCCGCTCCCGGTCGGGCGGGCGCGGAGGCTGGCGCCTCGGCGTCGGCCGCGGCGATTGCCACCTCCGCCACCCGCCGGCCCAGCGTGATGCCCGCCGCGTTGTCGAACGGGAAGTGGACCCCGGCCCAGACGCGCGAGTTGATCGCCTCCTCCGCCAGGCTGTCCAACCGATCCCGTTCGTCCGGCACCAGGTGGCCCACCACCGCCGCGCCGGCGGCGAACAGCGTGGCGTGGGCCGAAGGGTAGGAGGGGAAGTTGGGCACCGGCACGGAGAGGTCCAGGGTGGGATCGAGCTCGGACGGGCGGGCGGTCCAGTAAGTCAGCTTGCCGTCCCAGCACGCGATCGTCGCGTCGGCGAGGGCCATGTTGAGATACCTCAGCGTGCGGGCAGCCTCGGGTTGGGACAGGTGCCGCTCGAGAATCACCCGCCCGGCGATCTCGCTCCAGAGGGTGGCCGCGTTCCGACCCCAGGCCCAGGTGGCCCGGGTCTGCTGCCGGGTGCGGGTGCCGGAGGCCATCCGCACGGCGGCGAGGCCCGCGCGGTATCCCGGTGTCCCCGGCGCCGGCGGCGGGGGCGGGCGAAACTGGTCGCGCGCACGAAGGAACCAGGGCCGGAGGCCGAGCGAGATCGCGAGCGCGGGGCTGCCGCCGTCACCGTGCCAGCGATCCGGTCCGGGCGGCACCCGCCCCCGCCAAGGCGGCACCCGCAGCTCCGCGGCGGCGTACGCCACCCAGCGCCGCGCCGCGGCGGTGCCTGCCGCGCCGCCGGCGCGCAGGTCAGCGGGCCGGACGCCTCGAGCGCCGAGGGGCCGGGTGTCCGCCTCCCGACGCTGCCGGATCCAGGCGGCGTCCCCGGGGAACACCGCCGCCAGGACGGCGGCGGCCGCCGCGATCGCCGCCGGCTCGGCTTCGCCCGAGCGGGTGGCGGCGCGGAGCGCGTCGTACTGGGCCCCGGCCACGAGGGCATAGAGCCGGCTGTTGTTGTTGCCGTCGTAGAAGGTCGGGCGGGCCGGGCGGCTGCCTCGGGCGGCGATCGCCCGCTCGATCAGCGCGCGCGCGGCCACGTTCCAGCGCAGGACGGGGCCGGCGTGGACGAAGACCGAATCGAGGGGGAGGGTGTCCGCGGGCGACTGCTGGGCCCGCGCGGTGGCCGCCAGGCAGAGCGCCAGGGCGGCCGCCACCAGGCCGGGGCGGGGCGTCAAGGCTCCGTCGGATGAAGCAGCAGGATCTTCTGAATGGTGCGGAGCCGGTCGGCGAACTCGAGCGGCGTGAGATCGTAGATCTCGTCGTCGCCGCCGACCAGCGCGCTCATGGCGCCGGCCGCGCCCCCCGGGCCGCCCTCGCCGATCGACATCTCGGATTTGCGGATGAGTCGGATCTCATTGATATGGGCCACGGGCACCCGTACCAGGCTGTCGGACTGCCGGACGACGAGCGAGTCGCCGTCCAGCCGGACCAGCCGGATGTCCCACACGTAGTGGTCGTCGTCGAGCGTGACCTGCCAGCGGTCGTCCTGGGCCCGCGCGGTCTGGACCAGCGCGAGGAGCAGCACTGCCGTGCTGCCGAGCATTCGGATCATGGGTGGCCTCCTGGGAACGGGTACCCGGCCCACGAGGGCCGGGTTCCGCCCGGCCACCCCAATATACCGTCCGAACTGGACCTACGCGTCCTCGTCTTTCTCCCCCCCGCCGGCCGCCATCGCCGCCTGGTTGATCCCTCCCCTCCCCAGTGCGGTGAGCGCTTCGTCGGCCGCTTCCTCCTCGGCCAGGGTCTGCCCCAGCAGCTTGACAGCGTGCTCGTGGCCCAGGAGCTGAGCGTAGGTCCGGAGGCAGCCGTAGGCCGCCATCTCGTAGTGCTCCACCCGCTGGGCGGCGGAGATGAGGGCGGCGTCGATCACCTCGGGCGCGCCCTCCTCTTCGAGGATCTCCTTGCCTTCTTCCAGCAGTCCCTCCATCCCTTTGCATCGCTTGCCGCGTGCGGCCTGGCCGAGGGACTGGAAGATCTGCTCCAGCCGCCCGACCTGGCCCTCGGTCTCGTGCAGGTGCTTGGTGAAGGCATCCCGCAGATTGGTGGAACTGGCGGCCTTGGCCATCCGTGGGAGGGCCTTGAGGATCTGCTTCTCGGCGTGGTAGACGTCCTTGAGCTCGTTCAGGAAGAGCTCGTCCATGGATCCCAGGGGCATGAGTGACTCCGATCCTTTGAGAGGGTGGCTGCTGGCGCGGGTCCGGCGGCAGCCGGGCTCCCGACGAGCTGCTGCCGCAAGCCCAACTATTGCGGACGGGACGGAGCGGGGATGTGACGCTGGACCCCTCCGCGCCCTCGTGTCCCAGCCGAATTTGTCGTGGTCCGTACGGTCCCGACGTGGCCGGGTCCCACAGCCTGGGTGTCCCCGGGCACGGCGTGTGAGCGCCTACGGCGATACATTTAAGGCTGGTGGTCCAACTGGTGTCATCGAGGCGGAGGCAGCATGGTGCGGAAGACGCGCGAGCAGGTCTGGCGGGAGCTCGACAATCTCGGGGAGGACGAGGTGCGCCGCCGGCTCGAGTCCAAGCCCACCGAGGTGGAGGAGCCGGGACTGATCCACGAGTGGCTGACCCAGCGGGACCGGGTCAACTCGGCCCTGGCCGACACCTCGGATCAGCTTGCCGCGCGGAAGCCCGGCCTCTCGAAGAACGTCAAGCGGGCCGTCGGCTCGGCGGCACTGATCGGCGTCGCGGCGGTGGCTCTGGCCATCCTCCTGGCGCGGCGGAAGCGATGACCGGCCGTCCCGGTATTCGCCAGGCCATGCTCAAGCCGGCCTACGCCCACCTGTATCCCGGCATCGCCGCGAACGAGTGGCAGCCGGCGGCGGTGATGATGGATCTGGTGCTGTCGCTCCGGCTCCGGCGGCAGACGCAGGTGCCGCTCACGCGCGACCGGGCGCTCGACGAGACCCATTTCGAGTTCCGGGGGGTCGCGTCCTCGGGCATGTCGGACGCCGTACGGGAGGCCCGGCACCAGGAGCGGCGGGAGGAGCGGCGCCGGCAGCAGGGGGAGGACGAGCCCGAGGGGGAGTAGCCGGCCGGCGGCGAGAGGCCGCTTGTCCTGCCGTCGGGTCGCGCCGATCTTTGGGGCGTCGGGGGCGTAGCTCAGCTGGTAGAGCAAGGGACTTTTAATCCCTAGGTCGTGGGTTCGAGTCCCACCGCCCTCATAGACTTAGCTAATCCAACCGTGAGAAATGTACCTGAATTGTACCTACAAGCAGGCCAGACCGAGAGAATATGTAGCCCGGGAACGCATCGTCAGGTACGCCCGCCCTAAAGTGCTCGACCTTTAGTCCACGCGAAGCGGGCTGGTCGCGTGTTCAGCATCGGTGAGCCGTTAACCGACTCGGCTCGCACCCCCCCCTAGGCAATACTTGCCAAAGATCCCCTCGCGTACCTCGGGAGCTGAGTCGCCACCGTGCTCGCGTCAGCCAGGCAACAAGCGGCGTCATACACCTCGTTGACCCACATTCAGTTCAGCGGTGGGAGCAACCGGCTGCCTTTGCTGCTTTGCAGAGTTGTCCTTCCTTCACCCTGTCCGCGGCGGCGTGACCGATGAGCGGTGGAATTTTTCTTCTACGCGATAATGACCAGCTGGTTGAAATGACGGAGCGAGCGTACGACTCTGAGCAACTCCTCCAGGAATTGCTCGAGTCACATCCGGCCCTACTGTCAGGGGACCAGATCGATCCTGAGAGTCCGCGTCGCTGGTTACTGGTGAACCGGGAGACCTCGGTGCCTTCCCAGGCTGATGGCGGTGGTCGATGGTCGCTGGATCACCTGTTCATCGACCAAGACGGCATCCCCACGCTAATCGAGGTAAAACGCAGCACAGACACCCGCATCCGGCGCGAGGTTGTTGGGCAGATGCTGGACTATGCCGCCAACGCGGTTGTGTATTGGCCCGTGGAGGCACTCCAAGCAGCATTCAGAGAGCGTTGCACGCGCGAGGGTCTCGATACCGATCAGGCATTGGCGGTTGTGCTCGGCCCGACCGGGGATGCTGACGCATTCTGGCAAGCCGTCAAGACGAACCTGCAGGCCGGCCGGGTGCGTCTAGTCTTCGTGGCGGACGTGATCCCACCGGAACTTCGCCGGGTGGTTGAATTTCTCAACGAACAGATGGACCCGGCTGAGGTGCTGGCGCTGGAAGTCCGGCAGTACGTAGGGCCTGGTGTGCGGAGTTTGGTGCCCCGGGTCTTAGGACGCACGGAGCACGCGCAACAGAAGAAAGCCGTCTCCTCGAGTAGCGACCGACGCCAGTGGGATGAGGCGAGCTTCTTCGAGGCTCTGGCGGCGAAACTCCCCCAGGATGTCGTCACAGCGCGACGTCTGTTCGACTGGGGTGACGTAGTCCCCGAATA
>JBBRGH010000104.1:0-9189 GCA_038240915.1 Gemmatimonadales bacterium
CAACCGGCGGTTCTCGGACGACCCGCTCAAGCTCGAGCGCATCTCCGAGTTGGGGAACGACGAGACGATCACCGTCTACACCGATGGTCCGTTCCAGGACCTCTGCCGCGGCCCCCACATCCCCAGCACCAGCCGGCTGAAGCACTTCAAGCTGCTCACCACCGCGGGCGCCTACTGGCGGGGGGACGAGCACCGGCAGATGCTGCAGCGGATCTACGGCACGGCCTGGTTCAAGAAGGAGGAGCTCGACGGCTACCTGCACCGGCTCGAGGAGGCGCGGAAGCGCGACCATCGCCGGCTGGGCAAGGAGCTGGACCTGTTCCTGTTCCACCCGTTCGCCCCGGGCGCGCCGTTCTACACCGACCGTGGCACCACCATCGTCCGGGTGATCAACGAGTACATCCGGAGCCTCAACCAGCGGGCCGGCTACCAGGAGATCAAGACCCCGCTGCTGTTCAACAAGGGCCTCTGGGAAATCTCGGGGCACTGGGGCAAGTACCGGGAGAACATGTTCCTGGTGCTCGACAGCGAGACCGGCGAGCACGACTTCTCGCTCAAGCCGATGAACTGTCCCTCGCACCACCTGTACTTCGGCACCCGGAAGCACAGCTACCGCGAGCTGCCGCTCGGCTTTGCCACCTTCGACGTGCTGCACCGGAACGAGGTTTCGGGCGCGCTCGGCGGGCTCACCCGGGTGCGCCAGTTCCAGCAGGACGACTGCCACGTCTACCTGATGAACAGCCAGATCGCGTCGGAGGTCCGCCGGATCACGGACATGATCCTGGAGCTGTACGCCACCTTCGGGCTCACGGCCACGCTCAAGTTCGCCACCCGGCCGGAGCAGCGGATCGGCGACGACGCGATGTGGGACCGGGCCGAGGCCGATCTCCGCGCCGCGCTCGAGGCCACCGGCAAGCCGTACGACCTCAAGCCGGGCGACGGCGCGTTCTACGGCCCCAAGATCGACTTCGACGTCTCCGACTCGATCGGGCGGAAGTGGCAGCTGGGCACCATCCAGCTCGATTACTCGGCGCCCGAGCGCTTCGACCTCACCTACGTCGGCGAGGACAACGCCGAACACCGGCCGGTGATCATCCATCGGGCGATGGCGGGCTCCTTCGAGCGCTTCCTGGCGATCCTGATCGAGCACTTCGCCGGTGCCTTCCCGGTGTGGCTGGCGCCCGAACAGGTGCGGGTGATCCCCATCTCCGACAGCCAGACCGGGGCCGCGCGCGCGCTCACCGACCAGCTTCGGGCCGCCGGCATCCGGGCCCACCTCGACGACCGGCACGAGACCCTCAACTACCGGATCCGCGAGGGCGAAGTCTGGAAGATCCCGTACATGGCGATCGTCGGGCAACGCGAGGCGGAGAGCGATAGCCTGGCGCTCCGGGTGCGCGGGGCGGGGAAGAAGCAGGAAGTCATGCCCGCCGCCGACTTCCTGGCCCGGATCAGCGAGGAAACCCGCACCCGCGCGCTGGTGCCGTAGTCGGGCGCCGACTGGAGCCGGTCCGCGGGGCGGATTATCTTGCCCCTCGCAGGCGACCCCAACTGGAGCGGTTCCCGTGAGCGACAACAGCACCCCCGTCATCCTCTCCGCCGTCCGCACGCCGATCGGCCGCTATCTCGGCGGGCTGTCCGGCTTTGCCGCGCCGCAGCTCGGCGCCCTGGTCATCCGCGAGGCGGTGGCCCGCGCCGGAGTGGACGCTGCGGCCATCGACGACGTCATCATGGGCCAGGTGGTCCAGGGCGGCAGCGGACAGGCACCGGCCCGGCAGGCGCTGATCCAGGCCGGCCTGCCCGCCTCGATTCCCGCCCTCACCATCAACAAGGTGTGCGGCTCCGGCCTCAAGGCGGTGATGCTGGCCTCCCAGGCGATCAAGGCCGGCGACGCCGAGGTGGTGGTGGCCGGCGGCCAGGAGTCGATGAGCAGCGCCCCGCACTACGTCTACGGCATGCGGAACGGAATCAAGGCCGGCAACCAGACGATGGTGGACGGGATGATCCACGACGGGCTCTGGGATTCGTTCGGCTGCTGCCACATGGGCGAGTACGCCGAGTACACCGCCCAGAAGGCGGGCGTGAGCCGCGAGGACCAGGACGCGTACGCCTTCGACAGTCACCGGAAAGCCGTCGCCGCGGCCGAGGCCGGGAAGTTCAAGGCCGAGATCCTGCCGGTGCCGGTGCAGGGAAAGGGCGGCCCCAGCGCGGTCTCCGCCGACGAGGCGCCCCGGAAGGACACCAGCGCGGAGTCGCTGGCCCGGCTCAAGCCGGCCTTCAAGAAGGACGGCGGGACGGTCACCGCGGGCAATGCGCCGGGGCTCAACGACGGTGCCAGCGCGCTGGTGGTGACTTCGCTCGCGTTCGCCAAGGCGCACGGGCTCAGCCCGATGGCCCGGGTGACCGGGTACGCCACGGGCGGCGGCGAGCCGCGGGAGATCTTCTTCGCCCCGGTGCTGGCGGTCCGGAGCCTGATGGAGAAAACCGGCACTACCATTCGCGATTATGCCCTGATCGAGGCCAACGAGGCGTTCGCAGTCCAGGCCCTGGCCGACGGCCGCGAGCTGGGCTGGGACTGGGATCGGGTCAACGTCAACGGCGGCGCCGTGGCGCTGGGACATCCGATCGGCGCCTCCGGCGCCCGGGTGCTGACTACGCTGCTCTACGCCCTCCGCGATCGCGGCGGCCGGAGTGGCCTTGCGACGCTGTGCCTCGGCGGCGGCAACGCCGTGGCGCTCAGCGTGGAGCTCGTCTGATGACCACTCCCCAGGACCTCGCCGCCCGGGCGCCCACGGCCGGGCGGACAGGCACCGGCCGGCGGCTGATCGCCATCGGCATCGGCGCGCTGGTCGTTGCCGTGGCGGCCCAGGCGGCCGTGCCGGTGCCGTTCAGCCCGGTGCCCATGACGCTCCAGCCGCTGGCGGTGCTGGTGGTCGGTGGGCTGCTCGGCCCGGCCGGCGGCCTCGCCGCCCTTATCACCTATCTGACCCTCGGCATGCTCGGGCTGCCGGTGTTCGCGGGCGGTTCCTCCGGGGTGGTCCACCTCCTCGGCCCAACCGGCGGCTACCTGCTGGCCTTCCCCCTGGCCGCGGCACTGACCGGCGCCCTGACCCGCGGCGCGGCGGGGGTGTTGCGCACCTTGCTCGCCTGCGCGGCCGCCATGGCGGTGATCCACGTCGGCGGCGTGGCCCAGCTCGCCCTGCTCGGCGGCGATCCCACGGCCGCATTCCGGATGGGCTTCATCCCCTTCTTCACCGGCGACCTCCTCAAGGTCGGGCTGGCCGCCGCCCTCATTCTCGCCCTCCACTCGCGGGTCCGCGGAGCCAATTGACCGATCCGACGCCGGCCCGGCGCCCGCGGCCCCTGCTTCGGGCCATCGGGGCCATCGTCGCGTTCTACGTCCTCGGATTTCTGCTCGTCGCGCTGGTCCTGATCCCGTTCGCGGGTCGCCTCACCCGAGGCGCCTCGACGCACGACCTGGCCGCACATCCCACCCCGCTCTTCGCCCTGGTACAGGGGCTGGCGCTGCTGTTCGGCTTCGGGCTCGCCACCTGGGTGGTGGGCGTGAAGGCGCTCGCGCTCGACGCCACGGCGCTCCGGTGGCGGCCCCGGCTGGCGCCGCTCCGGGGCTTCGGCGTCGGACTCGTCTTCGGGATCCTGCCCGCCGCGGTAGCGATGATGCTGGGCGTCTTCACTGCCGGTGCCGGCTGGCTCCGCGACGGCGGGTCGCTGGCCGACTGGCTGGTCCAGTCGGGCAAGACGATCCTCATCCTGGCGCCGGCCGCCTTCTCGGAGGAGCTGATGTTCCGCGGGATGCCGATGGTCGTGACCGCCCGGGCGATCGGCCGCGGGCGCGCGGTGGTGCTGCTGTCGGTCCTCTTCGCGGTGGCCCACATCCAGAACCCCGAGGTCACCCCCGCCGGGCTCGGCAATATCGCCCTGGCCGGCATCTGGCTCTCGCTCGCGTTCTTCAGTCCGGGCGGCATCTGGACCGCGTTCGGCGCCCATCTCGGCTGGAACGCCACGCTCGCCGCGCTGGCGGCGCCGGTGAGCGGGCTCCCCTTCGACATCCCCTACATCGACTATCGCATGGGCCGGCCGGCCTGGCTCACCGGCGGAGCGTTCGGGCCGGAGGGCGGTCTGCTGGCCACGTTCGCGCTCACGGTCACGGTCGTGCTGGTCGCGCAATGGATACGAAAGGAACCGACATGAACCTGGCCGCCGTCATCGGCGCGGGGACGATGGGCAATGGAATCGCCCATGTCTTCGCCCAGCACGGCTGGGCGGTGGCGCTGATCGACACCGCGCCCGCCGCGCTGGCCAAGGCCTCGGCCACCATCCGCACCAATCTCGAGCGCCAGGTGAAGAAGGGCGCGCTGCCGGCCGACGCGCCGGCCGAGGTGATGGGCCGGATCGCCACCGCCACGGTACTGGACGCGGCGGCGGACGCGAGCGTGGTGATCGAGGCCGCCAGCGAGAATCCGGCGGTCAAGTTCGCCGTGTTCGAGCAGCTCGACCGCCTGGCGGCCCCGGCGGCGATCCTGGCGACCAACACCAGCTCGATCTCGATCACCGAGATCGCCGCCCGCACCCGACGGCCGGGGCAGGTGATCGGGATGCACTTCATGAATCCGGTGCCGGTCATGCAGCTGGTGGAGGTGATCCGGGGCCACGCGACCACCGATGAGACGACCCGGACCGTGATGGCCATGGCCACCGCGCTCGGCAAGACCCCGGTCGAGGTGAACGACTACCCGGGCTTCGTCGCCAACCGGGTCCTGATGCCGATGATCAACGAGGCGGTCTTCTGCGTCATGGAAGGCGTGGCCGCGCCCGAGGCGATCGACACCGTGATGAAGCTGGGCATGGCCCACCCGATGGGCCCCCTGCAGCTGGCCGACTTCATCGGCCTCGACGTCTGCCTGGCCATCCTCGAGGTCCTCCACCGCGGCCTGGGCGACGACAAGTACCGCCCGGCCCCGCTGCTCCGACGGATGGTGGCGGCGGGATACCTGGGCCGAAAGACCGGCCGCGGGTTCTACGACTACGGAGAGGCGAAGTGAGCCTGGACATCCTGGCGTCGATGTACACCCTCGGCCACGAGCAGGTGTTGCTCTCGCACGATCCAAGCTGCGGCTACTTCGGCATCATCGCGATCCACGACACCACCCTCGGCCCGGCGCTGGGCGGCACCCGCTTCTGGCGCTACGCCTCGACCGACGAGGCCATCACCGACGCGCTTCGGCTGGCGCGCGGGATGACCTACAAGTCGGCCGTGATGGGCATCAACCTGGGCGGCGGCAAGTCGGTCATCGTGGGCGACAACAAGCGGGTGGACCGCGAGGCACTGTTCCGGGCCCACGGCCGGTTCATCGAGACGCTGGGCGGCCGCTACATCACGGCCGAGGACATTGGAACCAGTCCGGCCGACATGGAGTACATCAAGCTGGAGACCGATCACGTGGCCGGCCTGGTCGGCCTGTCGGGCGATCCGTCCCCGGTGACCGCGTACGGGGTGTACGTGGGGATGAAGGCCGGGGCCAAGGCGCGGTGGGGCAGCGACCGGCTGGCGGGGAAGACCGTGGCGGTGCAGGGCTGCGGCAACGTCGCCACCCACCTCTGCGACCACCTCCATGCCGACGGAGTGAAGCTGATCGTCACCGACATCGACGCGGACAAGGTCGCCCGGGTTGTCAGCCGGACGGGCGCGACCGCGGTGAGCCCGGAGGCGATCTACGACCAGCGGGCCGACGTGTACGCCCCCTGCGCGCTCGGCGCCACGATCAACGACGAGACCCTGGCCCGGCTCAAGGTGGAGCTGATCGCCGGCGGGGCCAACAACCAGCTGGCCGAGAACCGGCACGGGGACCTGCTCGAGCAGCGCGGGATCCTCTACGCCCCGGACTATGTCATCAACGGCGGCGGGGTGATCAACGTCTACGGCGAACTGCACCGCTGGCCGCACGAGCGCTCGAAGAAGAAGGCGGGCGAGATCTACGAGACGCTGCTCCGGATCTTCGACATCGCCACCCGCGAGCGGATTCCGACCTACCGCGCGGCCGACCGGCTGGCCGAGGACCGGATCGCGGCCGTGGCCGGCTTGGACCGGATGTGGATGGGCGGCAGGTAGACCGCGGGCGCATCCCCTGGCGCCGCCCCGCCCGCCCACGCGAAAACTCCGGCCCGTCCGACCCTCTACTCAATTCGACAATTCTTATACATTAGGTACCGGATGCCTGAAGTCATTCCCATCGGATCGGACCATGCCGGCGTCGAGCTGAAGGCTCGACTGGTCGAGGAGCTCCGCTCCCTCGGGTACGAGCCGCTCGATCTGGGCACCGCCAGCACCGAGTCCGTCGACTATCCGGATGTCGCGCATGAAGTGGCCGGGCGTGTCGAGCGGCGGGACGCGCGGCGCGGGGTGCTGCTCTGTGGCACGGGGCTGGGGATGTCCTACGCCGCCAATCGCCACCCGGGGGTTCGGGCGGCGGTGGCCTGGACGCCCGAGATCGCTCGCCTCGCCCGGGAGCACAACGACGCCAACGTGCTGGTGCTGCCGGCCCGCTTCGTGAGTGAGGACGAGGGCGTGGACATCCTGAAGACGTGGCTGACAACCGAATTCGCGGGCGGGCGCCACCGCCGCCGAGTGGCTAAAATCGACCAGGAGCAGGGATGAGTCTCGATCACAACGCGTCGTTGCGCGACGCCGATCCCACCGTCGCGCGGATCATTGACCGCGAGCTGCGGCGGCAGCAGCACGGCCTCGAGCTGATCGCAAGCGAGAACTTCGCCAGCCGGGCGGTCATCGACGCGATGGGCACCCCGCTCACCAACAAGTACGCCGAGGGCTACCCCGGCCGGCGCTACTACGGCGGGTGCGAGGTGGTGGACGAGGTCGAGCAACTGGCGATCGACCGCCTGAAGCAGATCTTCGGCGCGGAGCACGCCAACGTGCAGCCGCACTCCGGGGCGCAGGCCAATTTCGCGGCCATGATGGCCGTCATCAAGCCGGGCGAGACCATCATGGGGATGTCGCTGCCGCATGGCGGCCATCTCTCACACGGCGCGTCGGTCAATCACAGCGGGGTGATCTGGCGCGCGGTGCACTATGGCGTCGATCCCGCCACGGGGCGGATCGACTACGATGTGGTCCGGGAGCAGGCCCGCCGGGAGCAGCCCAAGCTCATCATCGCCGGCGGCAGCGCCTATGCCCGGATCATCGATTTCGCCGTCTTCCGGTCGATCGCCGACGAGGTCGGCGCGCTCTTCCTGGTGGACATGGCGCACTTCGCCGGCCTGGTGGCCGGCGGGGTCTATCCCTCGCCGGTGCCCCACGCGCCGATCGTCACCAGCACCACCCACAAGACGCTGCGCGGGCCGCGGGCCGGGCTGATTCTCTCGACGGCCGAGCTGGCCAAGGCGATCGACAAGTCGGTGTTCCCGGGGACCCAGGGCGGCCCGCTCGAGCACGTGATCGCGGCCAAGGCCGTGGCCTTCGGCGAGGCGCTGACGCCCGACTTCCGCGTCTACGCCCGCCAGGTGGTGGACAACGCCAAGAAGCTGGCTGAGGCCCTGGTGGCCCGCGGCTTCGCCATCGTCTCGGGCGGGACCGACACCCACCTCATGCTGGTGGACTTGCGGCCCAAGGGGCTCACTGGCAAAGTGGCCGAGAAGACGCTGGACCAGGCCGGGATCACGGTCAACAAGAACACCATTCCCGACGATCCGCAGTCTCCGTTCGTCACCAGCGGCATCCGGCTGGGCACGCCCGCGCTCACCACCCGCGGGATGGGACCAGCCGAGATGGTCCGCGTGGCCGAGCTGATCGACCGCGCCCTCACCCACCCGGACGAGGCCACCCTCGCCCGGGTCAAGGCGGAAGTCGAGGAGCTGACCTCCGCGTTCCCGCTGTACGCCCCGGCAAAGCCCGCCGGCCGCGTGCGGCGGAGCGCCTAGCTTCGGAGCCGCTGCCCGCGTGAACGAACTGCAGTTCGCCGACGATATCCTGGCGCGCCTGCGGGCGAGGGGCGGCCCGTACCACGAGCGCGGCTTCCTTTTCGTGCTGGCGACGATCGAGTACCTCCAGTCCCGGCTCGACGCCCGGCGCCACGTGACCGGGGCCGAGCTGGCGTGGGCCTGCCGCGACTTCAGCCGGGAGCAGTTCGGGCTGTTGGCCCCCCATGTGCTCGCGCACTGGGGCATCCGGCGGACCGAGGATTTCGGGCGCATCGTCTTCACCCTGGTCGAGCTGGGGTTGCTGGTCACCCAGCCGGGCGATCAGGTGGGCGATTTCGAGGGGGTCTACGACTTCGCCGAGGCCTTCGGCGATGTGTACCAGTGGTCCGGCGTGCGGGGCGCCTGACCTGGGCGGGTCTGGCACTGGGGGGCACATGGACAAGGTCGAATTCCCGGCGTGCAAGAAGTGCTCACAGGGCACGCTGATTCCGCTGTCCGATTACGGACGCGAGGGCGCGCCGATCACGTACAAGGCCTGGGTCTGCACCAATCCCGACTGCGGCTTCAACCTCCGCATCGATACCGGCGATATCTCCTTCGGGCGCGCGATCGGACAGAGCTACAAGTAGGCGGCGGCCGCCCGGCCGCCGCCCCCGCCCATGCCGTCACTTCCCGTTCTTTCCCCGGACCAATCCGCCGCGTGGGACGCGAGCGCCGTCGCCGGCGGCGTCGCCCTGGCCACCCTGATGGAGTGCGCCGGGCGCGCCGCCGCCGTGGTGCTGGCGAACCGCTACGCCCATCGGCTGCGCGACGGCGTGCTGGTGGCCGCCGGACCGGGCCACAACGGGGGGGATGGCTGGGTGCTGGCCCGGGCGCTCCGGCGGCTCGAGGTGCCGGTGTGGGTGACTTCCCCGGTGGGCCCCGGCGCGGAACTGCGAGAGAGCATGGCGGCTCGGGCTCGCGCCGAAGGCGTGCGGGAAGTCGGGCCCGACGGGCCCTGGCCCAGCGTCGGCCTGGTCGTGGACGCGCTGCTGGGGACCGGGGCGCGGGGCGCTCCGCGCCCCCCGATGGCCGCCCTGCTCGAACGGGTGCTGGATCTGGAGGTGCCCGTGATCGCGATCGACGGCCCCACGGGAGTGGACCTCGCGTCGGGGATCTCGCACGGCCTTCCTCGGGCCGACCTCTCGATCACCTTCGGCGGCCTCCGCCGCGGCCACCTCCTCGCGCGGGACG
>JBBRGH010000105.1:0-9170 GCA_038240915.1 Gemmatimonadales bacterium
GCGCGACCTCGCGCACCAGGGCGCGGATCTCGGGCGCGATGGTCTCGGCCCGCGGCGTCTTCACCACGTAGGCCGGGGAGGAGACCACCCAGTCGGCGGGCGGCTGGCCGACGAGCGGGTAGTAGACCGCGGGCGGCGGCGGATCGCGGAAGTTGTCCTGCATCACGTCCGCCACTACGCCGACGACGGTCTCCCAGGCCGGGATCCCGTTCCGCTCGAGCCGCCGGCCGATCGGCGACTGACCGGGCCAGAGCAGGTCGGCGGCCGACCGGTTGACGATGACGTGGCCCAGGTCGGTGAGCTGGTCGGCCTCGGTGAACGGCCGGCCGGCCAACACCCGGATCCCCATGGTGGAGAAGTAGTCGCCCGCGACCGAGGTGAAGTTGAGCCGCACGCCGTGGTCGGTGTCGCCCGCCCGCTCGGCCGGCAGGAAGCGGCCGTCGGCGAGGCCCTCGTTGAGGGGGACGTTGTCCACGATCCCTGCCGACTGCACGCCGGGCAGGTGCTTCAGCCGTTCGAGGAAGGCGAGGTGGAACCGGGCAAACGAGACGGCGTCCTTCAGGTTGTCGCCCTCGGGCGCGATCTGGAAGGTGAAGATGTCGCGGGTATCGTAGCCCGGGTCCACCTGCCGCATCCGCTGGTAGCTCCGGAACAGCAGGGCCGAACCGGTGAGGAGCACGAGGGCGAGCGCGGTCTGGGCCACCACCAGGCCGTCGCGGGCCCAGTGCCGGCGCGAGGTGGACCCGCGGCTCCCGTCGCGCAGGCGGTCGAGACTGGGCTCGGAGGCGCGGACGGCCGGGAGCCCGCCGCAGAGGAGGGCGGTCAGCGCGGAGGCGGCACCGGTGAAGAGCAGCGTGCTCCAGCGGACCGCGATATCGCCGAGGCGGGGCACGTCGGGCGGCACGAACCTGAGGTACAGGGGAACGGTGACCCAGGCCAGGACCATGGCGAGCGCGCCGGCGAGCAGGGCGACGACGAGCGCCTCGGTGATCTGGGAGCGGAAGAGCTGCAGCCGGCCGGCGCCGATGGCGCGGCGAACAGCCAGCTCTCGCTGGCGCCGCTCGGAGCGGACCAGGAAGAGGTTGCCGACACTGGCGCAGGCGATGAGCAGCACGACCATGACGGCGGCGAACAGGATCCAGAGCGGGCCGGCCACCCGGCCCACCAGCTGTTGCTCGAGCGACCGCACCACGGGCCGGTGCTTCCGGATCAGCTCGGCGTAGCCTGCCGTCCCGCCGAATCGCTCGGGCAGGCGCCGCGCCAGCGGGGCCAGCTCGCGCTCGAGGTCGGCCATGGTGACGCCGGGGCGCATCCGCCCGACCAGCGACATCCCGAACCGGCCCAGCACGACGTCTTCCGGACGGATGACCGTGGTGATCCAGAGGGTGACCCCGTCCCGGGGGAAGCGGAAGTCGGGGCCCATCACGCCGACGACCGTGCGCTGCTGGCCGCCGATGGAGTAGGAGCGTCCGATCACGGCGGTGTCGCCGCCGAACCAGGTCTGCCAGAGGCCGTGACTCAGCAGGGCGACCCGGTCCTCGTCCTCGAGAACAGGCAGGCGGCCGAGCACGGGGGCCACGCCGAGGGTGGGAAAGAGCTCGGCGGTGGAGACGGCCATGCGGACCCGCTCGGCCCGGTCTCCCACCCGGAGGGTGTTGGTGAAGTCGTCGTAGGGAGCGAGGCCCTGCAGCAGCTTCGACTGTTCCCGGTACTGGACGAAGAACTCGGGCGGGAGATCGAACTCGCTGGGAAGATCGGAGCCGGGCGCGGTGCCACCGATGTAGACCAGCCGGTCGGGCCGGGGGAACGGCAGCGGGCGCAGCAGCACCGCGTCCACGATGCTGAAGATGCCGGCGTTGGCGCCGAGGGCGAGGCCGAGGGTGCCGACGGCGACGAGGGTGAAGCCGGGGGTGCGGCGGAGCGCGCGAACCGCGTGGCGCAGGTCCTGGATCCAGCCGTCGCGAAGCCAGCGCATGATGCCTCCTGCCGTGGGGGGCGGGGTCGTCGGGTGGAGCGAGGGTTTCCAGTGCTCGACGAGGGCGACGCCGAGGAGGTCGAGCGTGGCCGCGAGCCCGTAGGCCAGCGCGGCGAGGCGGCCGCGGGCGCGGGCGGCGGCGGAGTCCTCGCGGAGCTGCTCGGCGATCTCGGGGCCGAAGCGGTCGCGGAACTCGGACGGAAGGAGCCGGACCAGGGCGGCCAGCCAGGCGCCGCTCACGGGCGGACCGTCCGGAGGCGCTTCTCGGCCAGGGCGGCGGCGCCCTTGAGCCGGTGAGCCTCGGCGCCGAGGGCGCGGCGGCCGGCGGGAGTGAGGGCATAGTAGCGGCGCGACAGGCCCGGGTGCGGGGCCAGCGGGCCTTTGGGGTCGGTCTCGACGACGAGGCCGGCGGTCATGAGCCGGGCGATGACGCGGTAGAGCGAGCCCGGCTGGGGGGTGAGGCTCCGGTCGGACTCGGCCTCGATGCGCTGCTTCACGGCGTAGCCGTGGAGGGGGGCGGCGGCGAGGGCGAGGAGGACGTGGCTGCCGGGTGGGATCGTCGAAGTCGACCAAGGTCGTGTTTTCGATCCGCATTTCGCTTTCCTCGCAACTTCCGATTCGCGCTCGGCCCTGACCACCGGCTGCCGTGGGGCATCGTCGGGACCGTCGACCTGGTGCACGTGCGCGGGGTCGATCAGTTCGCCATTCGGGGCCTCAATGGGCGGAGGCCCGCGCCTGCGCTCCTTCACGTCGCCCACGAGGCGCTGCTGGGTTGGGCGGCCTGGCATCGGCCTGTCGTATCGGAGCAGGAACGCCCCGGCGGGAATCCATCGCATCAGCCCGCACGCAGGCGTGCCAGTGCGGCTCTCACCTGCTCCACCAGCGGTGCCCGCGCCGGCTCGGGATGGGCCTGCAAGGTAAGAAAATGCTGGAAGGCGGTGATCGCGCCGGCGGTGTCGCCGGCGAGCGCGGCAAGCCGGCCCTCCTCCCGCAGGTAGGTCGAGAGGAAGACCGATACCAGGTCGAAGCGTCGGCGCCGCACGGCCGCGAGGGCATCGGGAATGTTGCCGTTTGCCTCCAGCAATCGGGCGACGGCCAGGTTGTCGCCGTCGGTCCAACCGGGCGGGACGGTTCGAAGCCGATCGTTCAGGCGGCTGACCAGCAGCCCCGCATCGGGCTTGCGCTGTATTGTGGCCAGCGAGGCCTCCAGAATGTCCGCGCAGAGAGTGCCGAACTCGGCCGTCCGCGTCGAGTCGGCGACGTCGTGGACCATCGGCACTGGACTCCGCAGGCGAGCGAGCGCTCGAGAAACGGTGCCCAGCTCGCCATGGGCCAGCCGCCAGCGCTCCACCCAGCAGATGTTCCAGAACTGTCCGCTGAGCTCGCCGGCTATCCGCGTGAGCGGTGCGTCTGCGCGCACCGCCCAGGCACGCGCCGTCGCGCGCGCCTGGGCGGAGTCGCCATCCCAGTAGAGCTCACCCGTGATCCCCTGATAAACGGACTTGGTCCCTTGAAGCCCGGCGGCCGCCTCGGCTGGACGCCCTTCACTCATCAGGAGCAGGTAGCGCTCCAATGCCGCATGCGACCGATCCTGTTCAGTCGTGGCTTGCGCGGCCAGGGCTGCGACCGCGCGCTCCGCATCGTCGAGCGGCAGCCCGTCCTCGATGCTCCGGGTCACGACACCCTCAAGGCCATTGACGTTCCCTTGGCCGAAGTGAGCGTGGATCGCCTTGATGGCAGCAGAGTCGTGGAAAAACCACGCGGCGCGCCAGGCGAAGCTTCCTGGTCCGCTGTCGGCCGCGGGTACAGGAGGACTGAAGCGTCGGACCGTCTCGGTGTCCCCATCGATGGCCGCGATCTGGAACAGATGCGTCAACGGCTCGGCGTGAGGCGACATTCGAGTGATCGACGAGTCGAGCTCGATAGCATGCCGGAAGGCGCGCACGGCCAACTGTCGAGCGTGCTGCATCCCGACGGCAGCCCCCCAGTGGTGGTACTGGTCGCCGAGGTAGTACCACGCGCCCGGTCGGTCCGGCAGCGCGCGCACGGCCCTTTCGGCCGCCGCTATCATCTCGGCCATGGTCGAGACCCCGGGATAGCGCGGGCCCAACAGCACGGCGAGCATCGCGCGATCGCCCGGACGCAGCCGATCCCGATTGGCCCAAGCGAGCCGGCTGCCGCGCCCTTCATCTCCGATCGCGGCCCATCCAGCGGCTTCCGAGAGCCCGAGCGCGGCCTCGGCAAAGGTCGAATCGATGTCGAGCGCGGCGTTGAAGCGTCGGACCGCGGTGTCCCAGCGGCCCTGTCGCAGGACGGCCTGCCCGTCGAAGTAGGCGCGCAAAGCGGGCAGCCGCAGTGAGGCAAAGTTAGGAAGCTGCCGCTCCCCTTGGGCCAGGCGGGGTGGGGGGGATCATACCGCGGAGCGGGTCGGGTGGGTAGAGCCGATCAACGATGCCAGTTTCACCGCTGTGCCGCATAGCCGACGGAGCGGAAGGTTTCCTGGCCGGTAGCCGGTTCAGCCACCCTGTCCGGTTTCCCCCGCCGATTCCGATCTCCAGACAATGAGCCGCTGGTCCCTTCCCTTCCGCTCCGCTGGAGTCGCCATGTCCGGATCCGCTCTTGCCCGCGTCCTCCCCGCCCTCGGCCTGGCCGCGCTCTGCGCCTGCGGCCAGGACGAGGTGGTCGGCCCGTCGCCCGAGGACCGCTCCCTGCCGCCGGTCCCGCCGATCGCGCTGGCCACCGCCGCCACGAACGTCTGGGCCGGGAAGGCCGCCCTCCCCACCGCGCGAGGGTTTCTCGCCATCGGCGCCGTCAACGGGCTGCTCTACGCCGTCGGCGGCCTCGGCATCTCGGCCACGACCGCCGGGGTCCAGGCCTATACCCCAGGCAGCAACAGCTGGGCGAGCAAGGCGCCGCTGCCGCAGGCGCGGTACGACCTGAACGGCGCCCCGACGATCAACGGGGTGCTCTACGTGGCCGGCGGGCTCAACACCGCGGGCCAGCCGACCAAGACCCTCTACGCCTACACGCCCGGGACCAACACGTGGAGCACCAAGGCGGCGATGCCGGTGGCGGGCGGCTGCGGTGTCAGCGCCGTCATCGGGACCAAGCTGTACGTCTACAGCGCCTGCGCCGCGACCGGCGCCTTTCAGCGCTACGATCCCGCCACCAACACCTGGGCCACGCTGCCGGCGCCGCCCACGCTGCACCAGCATGCCGTCGCGGGGGTGATCAACGGGGTGTTCTACCTGGCCGGGGGGTACAACGGCACCACCTTCACCGGGGCGATGGAGGCGTACACCCCGTCGAGCAACAGCTGGAAGACCCGGGCGACGATGCACGTCTTCCGCTCCCACGCCGCGGGCGGTGCGGTGAACGGCAGCCTGTACGTGGCCGGCGGCACCGCGGGGTTCGGGAGCGACTACCTCCCGTTCGTCGAGAGCTACGATGCAACGACCGACAGCTGGTCCTTCAAGCCCCAGATGCCGACCCCGCGCTACGCCCTCGGCGCCGGCGTGCTGAGCGGGAAGCTCTACGCCATCGGTGGCGTGGGGGAGGGCGGGGGGTTCCGGCAGACCGACGAGGTCTACACCCCGGGCGACTACTGGGTGCTGAAGCAGGCCCTACCCATCGCCCGCTCCGGATCGGCGGTGGCGGCGGCGGGCGGGAAGATCTTCGTCTTCGGCGGGAACACCGTCAACATCAGCGGCGGCACCAACACGGTGGCCTACACCCCGTCGTCCAACAGCTGGGCCACCAAGGCCCCGCTACCGATCGCCCGGCAAACCTTCCACGGGGCCGGCGTCATCAACGGTCTCATCTACGTGCCGCTGGCCGCCAGCAGCCCCACCAGTCCCAATCCGCTGGTGGTCTACAACCCCTCGACCAATACCTGGACCACCAAAGCGTCGATGCCGGCGGCGGTGTACTGCGGCGGCTCGGTTGTGATCGGCGGGCAGCTCTACGTCTACAGCGGCTGCAATTTCAACGCGCAACCGTTCCCCACCCTGCACCGATACAACCCAGGGACCAACGCCTGGAGCACGCTGGCGACGCCACCGGTGGCGAGCGGCTTCGCCGCGGTCGGGGCGGTGAACGGCCAGCTGATCGTGGCGGGCGGGCAGTCGGTCGGGACGCCGATCGCCACCGTGTCGTCCTACAACCCGACGACCAACAGCTGGACCAGCCTCAATCCGCTGCTCACCCCGCGCAAGTTCCCGACGGGCGCGGTGGTCAACGGCCTCTTCTACGTGCTGGGCGGGCAGAACGGCGCCAACCAGGACCTGACGACCGTGGAGGCCTACAATCCGGCGACCGGGAGCTGGCGGGCGGTGCACGATCTGCCGAAGGCGACCAGCTCCGCCGGCGCGGCCGTGTTGAACGGGCTGCTGTACGCGCTCGGGGGCGTGGCCAACGCGAACGCCCTGGCGCTCAACCAGGTGTACACGCCGTGACCACGGCGGATCGCTGCGCAGCTGATCAGCGCGGTGCCGCCGATCATGGTCAAGACCCCGGAACGCAGGCGTCGAGCGGCACGACCGACGGCACTGGCGCGATCGTTACCGATCCCACCTCGAGCGGTCCGGGCTCCTTAGTCGGCCCCACCGGTCTGCCCAGGGTCAGCCAGGCGGCGTCGCTGCAGGGTGGGAGGTTGCCGGCAGGTACTGGACTTGCCGACGAACCGCGTGGAACTGCTTGAGCACGCGGTTCGCCGGCAGAAGTACCCCCTAGTTCGTGACCTGGGCGGCATCCACCCCGCGGATGTGACCGCCGTCGCCCATCCGCCCGAGGAGGACGAGGGTCGTAGCGTCGAGCGGGAGATCACCGTTGTTCATGAGCTGCCGTTTGTCGAATTCGGCGACGAGGTCCGTGAGGCCGTCCTTGTTGATGTCGGCGAGCTTCACGTTGTACCCGCTCGAGCGCCGGGCGACCGGCGTCTCGACGCCATCGTCGTTGCCCAGGGTGAGCGTAGCGGGATTCACGTCGGTGGCGCGGAACCAGCGGGAACCCAGGATCGCCACGGTCACCGTGCCGCGACCGTCGCGCTTGATCGCGTTGGCGACGCTGCCCGGCACAACGTCCAGCCGGGCGCGGATCGGGATGGTCCACACGAACGTGAGAGAGGCGTTGCCGAATCCGGCCGCCTCGCCGGTGTTGTTGAGGTCGCTCACACCGGCCGCGATCGGCACCGACGCGTCCGGCACACCCAGGTCGTAGCGGCGGAACGTGCCGGCTTCCGGATTCCAGAGGAAGGGCCGAACGCCATCGGTGCCGCCGATCTGGCCGAGGTCGTTGATGGACCGGGCGTCGCCCTCGCCCAGATCCACCGGGTCGGCGTCCTTGGACGCCCAGTAGACCGCGTGCCGGGCGCCGTTGAGCTCGCAGGCGCCCACGATCTCGCCCAGCTCGTTGAGGGCGTTGGCCCAGTCGCGGCAGGTGGTGCCCCCGAAACCGCGCAGGGGCACGGCCGTGGCGCTGGGACCCGTCCACACGACCGCGTCCGCGGCAGCCTCGGGCGTGCTGGCCTGCCCGACGATGAGGCCGGCGTTGCTGAGGTTGAGCGGGTTGCCGAAGACGCCGGCCCCGGTGACGGCGAGCGCCAGGACAGTGGGATTGGGGTCGGTCTTGCCCGACCAGAAGACCCCGACGCTCGGCGAGCCGCTCGAGCGATCCATGCCCACGATCTGTCCCGCATCGTTCACCGAGGTGGCGAACGCGCCGACGCCGGTGCCGTTGGGGTAGATCCGGGCGAGCCGGGTGAGCACGCCGCCCTCCCAGGCGGTCGCATCCGAGCCCGCGCTCCCGACGACGAGGCCGGGCCCGTTCAGGTCGCGCGCCTGGCTGGGTTCGGAAAATGAGGCGCGGGGCAGCACCTGGGTGGCGCCGTTGCTCCAGAGGAAGGCGCCGGACGGCACGAACTGACCGGGCGAGGTGACGGAGCGCTGGCCGCCGGCCACCTGGGCATCGTCGTTGATGGCGTAGGCGAAGTACTGGTCCTGGCTGGTCCCGATCTGGGTGACCCCGAAGGTGGCCACGGTGAACGCGGGGACGGCGTGTGGCTCGTCGAGCGGCGGCGAGGTGGGAGCGTCGGTCTCACCGCAGGCTGCGCTCAGGGCGGCCAGCAGCGCCGCCGCAAGCGGGCGGACGCGGGAGTGCTGGAGCGAGGTCATGGCTTCCTCCGGACATTGGCAAGGGTTGGGAGAGGTGCTTGCCAATGACTCGGAAAAAAGGCGCGGGAGAGGACAGCGGGGCGAAGGGCTAACGGTCGGGACCGATCATCGCCCCGGCCCGGATGGGGGATGGCCCCTGGCGACCCTAGGGCCGGGGGGGGACGGCGTCTCTTGAAGTCTGCTTGATCAGGCGCCCGTATACTGCGCGGTGAACCCTGGGGTGTCTCCGATTCGCACCTGCCGCAGGAGGATCCATGGCCCGCCTCTCGCCACCCGCACTCGCGCTCATGCTCGGCGCCTTCGCGCTTGCCGCCTGCGGTGAGAACCCGACTCAGCCCGGCGTGGCAGGCGACCTGGCTGCTCCCGCAACCTTGCTACCCGTGCCCTCGGGTGGCTGGCTCATCCGGGCGCTCATGCCGCAGCCGACCTGGAGATATGGGTTGGCAGCGGAGGTGGTCACCACCGTCGCTGGTCAGTCCACCGTCTATGTGTTCGGCGGCCGCTTCACCCAGGCGCCGAACGACCCTCCCGCCACCACCGTCCTGGCGTACGACGCGACCACGGATCGCTGGACGACCAAAGCGGCGCACTTCACCGGCGCGGCAACGAATGGGGCAGGCAGGATCGGAGACAGGATCTACATCGCGGGCGGCAACCGAGACTTCGCCGGCCCCCCGGACGTCGCGATCGGGGTATCGCCGACGCTGTTCGCCTACGATTGGCGCCATGACCGGATGATCAGACTGGCGGACATGCCTCGTGCCACCGCGGAGGGGGTCACCGGAGTCATCCAGGGTAAACTCTACGTTCTCGCCGGCAGGTGCCTTCACCAAACCCTGTGCCGCAACTTCTACCGCTACGACCCCGCCACCAACGCCTGGACTACCTTGCCCCAGGCCCCCAGCTCGCATCGGCACGGGGCGGGCGCCGTCGTGGCCGGACAGTTCTACGTCGCCGGCGGTGGCTCCAGCCCTTTTACGGCCTTCGACGCCTACGATCCGGCGACGAACAGGTGGCACTCGGCC
>JBBRGH010000106.1:0-9151 GCA_038240915.1 Gemmatimonadales bacterium
CCGGACAGGCCCCCGACTCGGCGACCAACGCCCGCGCGGTGCCGATCTATGCCACCACCAGCTACGTCTTCAACGACGCCCAGCACGCGGCCGACCTGTTCGGCCTGCGGGTGTTCGGCAACATCTACACCCGGATCATGAACCCGACCAGCGACGTGTTCGAGAAGCGGATCGCCGAGCTGGAAGGCGGCATCGCGGCGCTGGCGGTCGCGAGCGGCCAGGCGGCCGAAACCCTGACCGTGCTCAACCTGGCGCGCGCGGGTGACAACCTGGTCTCGTCGCAGACCCTCTACGGCGGCACCTACAACCTGTTCGCGCACACCCTGCCCAAATGGGGTATCACCACCCGGTTCGTGAACATCCACGACCTCGACCAGGTCCGCGCGGCCATCGACGCCGGCACCCGGCTGCTGTTCGTGGAGACCATCGGCAATCCCCGGCTCGACGTCCCCGATTTCGAGGCCCTGGCGACGATCGCCCACGACGCGGGGATTCCCCTGGTGGTGGACAACACGTTCGGCGCCGCCACCCTGAGCCGGCCGATCGAGCACGGGGCCGACATCGTGATCCACTCGGCCACCAAGTGGATCGGCGGACACGGCACCGCCATCGGCGGCGTGGTGATCGACGCGGGCAAGTTCGACTGGACCAGCGACAAGGCGAAGGCGCGATTCCCCGAGTTCAGCTCGCCCGACCCGAGCTACCACGGCCTGATCTACACCGAGGCCTTCGGCCCGGCCGCGTTCATCATCAAGCTGCGGGTGCAGCTGCTCCGCGACCTGGGGCCGGCGCTGTCGCCGTTCAACTCGTTCCTGTTCCTTCAGGGACTGGAGACCCTGCCACTCCGAATCCAGCGGCACTCCTCGAACGCGCTCGAGGTGGCCCAGTGGCTGGCGCGCGACTCGCGTGTCGAGTGGGTGTCCTACCCCGGCCTGGACAGCCATCCCGAGCACGGCAACGCCAAGCGCTATCTGACCGGCGGCTATGGCGGGGTGCTCACCTTCGGGGTCAAGGGCGGACACCAGGCGGCCAAGGCGCTGATCGATCGGGTGAAGCTGTTCTCCCTGCTGGCCAACGTGGGCGACGCGAAATCCCTCATCATCCATCCCGCCTCGACCACGCACGAGCAGCTGACCCCGGAGCAGCAGCGCGCCACCGGGACCACGCCGGAGCTGGTGCGGCTGTCGGTCGGCCTGGAGGACGTGCGCGATCTCATCGCCGATCTCGACCAGGCGCTGGGCGAGACCGCCACGACGGCCGCCGAAGCCAAGCAGGCGACGGCGGGCGCCACCCGGTGACCCGCGCGGGCGGCCAGCGAGCTCACCCACCGGACTGCGATCCGATGAGGCTCGCCTTCGCGTCTTGGGCGCTCCACACGTGACCGCCCTGGACCCGGGCACGACCGGCCTGGGGGAACTGGCCCTGGGCACGCTGGTCGCCGCCGACGGCCAGAGGCTGACCGGGCTCCGGCTGCGCTATCAGGTCATCGGCAACCTCGCGGCCGCCCGGGAGCACGGCTGGATCCTGGTCTTCCATGCCCTGACCGGGAGTGCCGAAGTGGAGCAATGGTGGGGCCCGCTGGTGGGTCCCGGCCAGCCGCTCGACACCTCGCGTCACGCGATCGTGGCGGCGAACCTGTTGGGGAGCTGTTACGGGTCCACCGGTCCCCAGGAGTGGGCCTCGGAGCACGACGAGCCCTTCCCCCAGCTCACGCCGGGGGACCTCGCCGCCGCGCATATCCCGCTGCTCGAGCACCTGGGCATTGAGCGTCTCGCGCTTGCCACGGGCGGGTCGCTTGGGGGGATGGTGACCCTCGAATGGGGACGCCGCTCACCAGTGCCGGTGGATCGGCTGGTCGTGTTCGCGGCGCCGGCCGCGACGTCGGCCCAGGCGATCGCCTGGAACACGGTCCAGCGGATGGCGATCGAGGCGGACCCCGCCTGGCGAAAGGGACGCTATCCGCCGGGGCAGGGGCCGACAGCCGGCCTCGCGGCCGCCCGGGCACTGGCGATGATCACCTACCGGACGGCGAAGGAATTCGACGCCCGCTTCGGTCGTGGCTCGTCGCGCACGCCGGGCCGCTTCGACGTGGACCACTACCTCCGGCGCCAGGGCGACAAGCTGGTGGCCCGGTTCGACGCCGCGAGCTACGTGGTGCTGATGCGGGCGATGGACCTGCACGACGTGGGTGATCTCCGGGCCGCGGCCGAAGCGACGGCGGCGCGGGTGGGGACGGTGATCGGGGTGGGGGTGGATTCGGACCTGCTCTACGCCGCGGCGGAGGTCAGGAGCTGGACCGACGCCTACCGCGCGGCCGGGGTGGACGCGCGGTACCGCGAGATCATGTCCCCGGCGGGGCACGATGCGTTTCTGATCGAATGGGACCAGGTGAAGGCGATTCTCAGCGAGCCGTAGCCGCCGGCCCGGTCCTCAGGTGGTGCCGTCCCGTCGGTCATGATCGGGGCGCCGGTGGTGGCGATGGTGCATGTGGTGCCGCCGGCCCCGGTGCTCGAGCCGATCGCCCCGGTGCTTGAGCCGATCACCTCGATACTGCAGCCGGTCCCCTTTCCGTTCCCACCCGCGGCCCCGGAATTCACGGCCGCCGCGCTCCAGCCGCTCCCCCCGGCGCTCGAGCTGCCGACCCTTCCGCCGTTGGCGGTGGCCGTGGCGAGGGTGGCGCAGCTCGGCGTCGTTGCTCCGCTCGACCGCGAAGGGATTGGGCGGGCTGACCTGCGCCGCGGCCACCGGCGGGCCGGCGAGCGCAAGCGCGGCGGCCACGGCGCACGCCCGATAGCGATCAATCATGCAGTTCCTCCCCGCGGCAGGGCCGCGCGGCTCAAGGGGGATGGCGAATGGTGCGTTCGGGCCGAACGGGAGGGAGGACGTGGGAAGGTGCGGGGCGTTAAGCGGGCCGCGCCCGGACGGCGGTCAGGCCAGGAAGCTCTCCAACGCCCGGGCCCGGCTCACGTGGCGGAGGCGGCTCAGGGCCTTCTCCTTGATCTGGCGGACCCGCTCGCGGGTAATGCCGAGCAGGCTGCCGATCTCCTCGAGGGTCATCGGCTCGGGGCCGTCGAGTCCGAAGTAGAGGCGGAGAATTTTGGCCTCCCGCTCCTTCAGGGTCGACAGCACTTCCTCGATCGACTCGGTGAGCGCGTGCTCGAAAGTCTCCGAATCGGGGCCCGGATTCTGGGTGTCGGGCAGGTAGTCCAGCAGCTTGTTGTCTTCGCCCGGGGTGAGGGGCGCGTCGAGCGACAGGTGGTTCTGGGAGATGGAGAGGGTCTTCTGCACCTCCTCCATCGAGATGTCCATCCCTTCGGCGATCTCGGACGGGGTCGGCTCGCGTCCGAGCTCCTGCAGCAGCATGGAGGAGCGCTTGCCGATGCGGTGGAGCGTCCCGGCGCGGTTGAGCGGCACCCGCACGATGCGGCTCTGCTCCGCCAGGGCCTGGAGGATTGCCTGGCGGATCCACCACACGGCATAGGAGATGAACTTGATGCCCTTGGTCTCGTCGAACTTGTGGGCGGCGCGAATGAGCCCGAGGTTGCCCTCGTTGATGAGATCGGCGAGCGAGACGCCCTGGTTCTGGTACTTCTTCGCGACGGAAACGACGAAGCGGAGATTGCTGCGAACGAGCTTGTCCAGCGCCTCGGGGTCGCCCGTGCGGATGCGCTGGGCGAGGGTGACCTCTTCCTCCTGCGGAATCAGCGGATACTTGCTGATCTCGCGAAGGTACTGGTCCAGCGAGCCTTCATCGAACGAAGGCCCCCGCCTGCCGGCACCCACTTGCATTGGACGCATGCGATTCGACCTCGAACAGAATGGCAGACGAAACCTGAAGGAACCTTACTCTCCGGCCAACCGGTGCGCAACCGGCTCGGCGCGCCCGTCGGCCGAGCCGGTCATCCCTCACATGCCGTGCGCGACGGTTTACCCGTCGTAGTTGTCCATCTGCGCCCGTTGCAGCCGCCCCGAGTAATCCACGTACCCCACCTTGGTCTCGGAATAGAACTCGTAGACTTCCCAGCCGCCCTCGCGGTGGCCGTTGCCCGTGGCCTTCACGCCACCGAATGGCAGGTGCGCCTCCGCGCCGATGGTGGGCGCATTGATGTAGGTGATGCCGTTATCGAGGTCCTGCAGGGCCCGGAACGCCAGATTGACGTCTCCGGTGTAGACGCTGCTCGAGAGCCCGTAGCGCACACCGTTGTTAACCCGCACGGCCTCGTCGAACGTGCCGACACTGATGACGCGCAGTACGGGGCCGAAGATCTCCTCCTGCTCCAGCCGGCTGCCCGCCTTCACGCCGGCGAAGACGGTTGGGCGGTAGAACCAGCCGCCCCCTAGCCGGCCCCCCGGCGCCTTGCCGCCGGTCACCAGCTCCGCGCCCTGCTCGCGGCCGATCTCGACGTAGCGCTCGACCTTTTCGCGGGACGCCTCGTGAATGAGCGGCCCGACGTCGCTCGTGTCGGCGCGCCCATCCCCCAGGCGAAGGCCCTCGGCCGCCTCGGCCAGGCGGCGGAGGAACCGGTCGTGAATCTTCTTGTGCAGGATCAGGCGGCTGGTGGCGGTGCAGCGCTGACCGGTGGTGCCGAAGGCGCCCCAGAGAACGCCTTCCAGCGCCAGGTCGAGATCGGCGTCGTCCATCACGATCATCGCGTTCTTGCCGCCCATTTCGAGCGAGAGCCGTTTGTGCATCCGGCCGCAGGTCTCGCCGATCACCGAGCCGGTCTCGGTCGAGCCGGTGAAGGAGATGACCGGCACCTCGGGATGCTCCACCAGTGCCTTGCCGACCGTCTCGCCCCGGCCGTGCACCAACTGGATCACCTCCGGTGGGAGGCCGGCCTCGAGCAGGATCTCCACCAGCAGATGCACCGTGTGGGGGACGTCCTCGGAGGGCTTGATGATGACCGAGTTTCCGCACAGCAGCGCGGGGAACATCTTCCAGGTCGGGATGGCGAGCGGGAAGTTGAACGGGGTGATCAGGCCCACGACGCCGATCGGCCGGCGAAAGCTCATCGCCCACTTCGAGCGGAGCTCCGACGGGACCGTGTGGCCGAACAGCCGCCGGCCTTCGGTGGCGGCGTAGAAGGCGGTGTCGATGCCCTCCTGCACGTCGCCGCGGGTCTCGGCGAGCACCTTGCCCATCTCCCGCGTCATCGCGTTGGCGATCGCTTCCTTCCGCTCGACCAGCAGGTCGCCCACCCGGCGGAGCACGTCGCCGCGGGCCGGGGCCGGCGTCTTCGACCAGAGCGCAAACCCCCGCTTGGCCGAGCGGACGGCCTGGGCGAGATCCTTCGCATCGGAGTCGGGAAACCGGCCGATCAGGTCGGCGGTGTCGGCGGGATTGCGGTTCTCGAAATAGTCCCCGTTGGCGGGGGCCACCCACTCGCCGCCGATGAAGTTGCGAAACGTCTTGGCCATAAGGTCCTGAAAAGGAGAGGTGAAATCGCGCGGTCACCCACTGGCGACACGTCGCTTCCGCCGCTAGCGGGGTAACGCCCCGCCTGGTCCTGCCGGCGCGGAACGCTGCGCCGGCGATGCCGCATCCGACGGTGCTGGGCCGGGCGGTCCCGCCGCCGCCGGCCCGGCGGGCCCCGGCCCCTGGGATCCGCCGGATCCGGGGGCGACTTCGCAGGTCCAGGTCCGCACCGTCCTGGCATATCCCACCCGCGGGAGAATCTCGCGCAGCCCCATCACCGCCGCCCAGCCGATCACGGCCAGCGACAGCACGTGGGCCAACCCCCGGCGATGGGCCCAGCTCGCCAGGGCGGCCAGCAGGCCCGCCAGGGCAGTGACGCCAGCGGCGCCCATGAAGAACATGAGTTTGAGACCGCACGACCGCTCGTACGGCCAGAGCGGCAGCGCCAGGGCGAGCGCCAGCGCCAGCAGGACCCAGAACCAGGTCAAGGCCACCGAGCGGCGTCGCACGGGGGCGGCGCCCGGCAGCGCTCCCGCCCGCCCCGCCGGCGTTGGACCCGCGCCGCTCGTCGCCGGTACGCTGCCCTCCTGGGCGATCACCTTGTCGATGTCCGCCAGCTCCCGATCCCAGTTTCTTGGTTGCTCGTTCATGACGACTCCCGGTCGATGCCGAGGCGCTCGATCTTCTTGTACAGGTTCGACCGAGGCATCCGGAGCGCGCGGGCGGTCTCCGAGATGTTCCAGTTGTTCTCGCGCAGGTGCTGAACCAGAAGCGCCTTCTCGGCCTCCAGCCGGGAGTTGTCGGCGGCATCGGTGTCGCCCGCGGGCAGGGTCTCGACGCGCGGGAGCAGCCGGTCGATGTCCGCCGCGACGACCACCTTGCCCGGCGCGAGAATGAGGGCCCGCTCGACCGCGTTTCGGAGCTCGCGAATGTTGCCGGGCCAGGACCGGCCCTGCAGCCGCACCATCGCACCTTCGGCGAACGTCTTGCCCGGCACGCCCGCGCTGTCGGCCAGCTGGGCGGCGAAATGCGTCACCAGACCGGGCACGTCCTCCAGCCGCTCCCGCAGCGGCGGCACCTCGATCGGCACCACGTTGAGCCGGTACAGCAGGTCCTCGCGGAAGCGGCCGTCGGCGATCTCCTCCACCAGATCCTTGTTCGTGGCCGAGAGCACGCGGACATCGACCTCGATGGTCTTGGAGCCGCCGATCCGGGTCACCACCCCTTCCTGCAGCACCCGGAGCAGCTTGGCCTGCGCGGAGAGCGACATGTCGCCCACCTCGTCGAGGAACAGGGTTCCGCCGTCGGCCTGCTCGAACTTGCCGGCCCGGTCAGCGAAGGCCCCGGTGAACGACCCCTTCATGTGACCGAACAGCTCGCTCTCGATCAGCTCCGAAGGAATGGCGGCGCAGTTGACCTCGACGAACGCCTCGTCTCGCCGCGGGGAGGCCTCGTACAGTCCGCGGGCCACCAGCTCCTTACCGGTCCCGTTCTCGCCGGTGATCAGCACCCGGGCCGCCGTCGGGCCCACCTTGGCGATCAGCTGCCGCACCGCATTGAGCGCCGGACTGTCCCCGATCATCTGGTACCGGCTTTCGGTGACCTGCCGGAGCCGGGCGTTCTCGCCCACCAGCTCGACGTGGGCCAGCGCGTTTCGGACCGTGAGCAGCAGGCGATCGGTATCGAGCGGCTTCTCCAGAAAATCAAAGGCGCCGCGCTGAGTGGCCTCGACCGCGGTGGCGATGGTACCGTGGCCGGAGATCATGACGATCTGTGCCCGGGTGTCGAGCGCGCGGAGCCGGGTGAGCGTCTCCAGACCGTCCAGGCCCGCCATTTTCACGTCGAGGAAGACGAGGTGCGGACGGAACTCGGAGTAGAGCGTGATCGCCTCGCCGCCGGACGACGCCACCCGGACCTCCAGTTCCTCGTATTCAAGCACCTGCTTGAGGGCCTGGCGGATACCGGCTTCGTCGTCGACGATGAGCACCCGATGGGTCATGGACGTGCAGCTCCATAGAGAGTGGCGCCGCCAGGACGGACCCGGACGTCCCGCACGCCGGCCGGAACAGTCCACGGCACCGTGGTTCGGCCGGCCTCATCCAGCGCCCGCGCGACCAGGCGCGGAACCGCCGCGGCCGGCACGGGAATGCTTCGGATGGCGAACGACCGGACCGCCCATTCCCCCCGGCCGGGGCCGGTCACCCGGAGCGGCCCGGTGGCCGCCACGGGCTCGTTGGATCGGAGCGCCACCGCCAGGGGCCCGACGACGTCCCGCGGCAGTCGCGCGGTCCGGAGCCGGGCCCGCACCCGCACCTCGCCGTCAAGCAATTCCACCTGGAGGGAATCGAGCTCCCGGCGAAAGGCGGGTGACAGGCCGCGGCCCAGGAGTGAGGCCACCTCGGCCGGTGACAGCACCACCGAGTCCGCCCGCCAGCCGTTGAGCGAATCGATCTTCACGTCCGCGGACGCCAAGGCGCGGGTACCAGGTCGTCCGGTCGAGCTCGACGAAGCAGACGGGTGTGGCCTCTCGATCCGTCCCAGGAGCCCGCGGGCTTCCCGCTCCACCCGGTCACGATAGAGCCAGCCCACGACCAACACCGCGACCAGCCCGAGACACCCCACGACCTTGAACGGGGCGGTCAGGCAGCCCATCACGTCGAGAGCTCCAGCGACAGTCTGGGCTCGTACCGCGGGCCGCGCGTGGTAAGAATGCTCTCGTAGAGCACGAGTTGGGCGCCCACGAACGCCACCCGGGTGTAGGCCTCAGCGAAATCGTCGAGGCCATGCGGAGGAATGCGATGACCCTCGCGCACGCGCCCGAGGGTCACGTGGGGATGAAACGGGGTACCCTCCGGCGGAAACCCGATGCCCTCCCCGCCCCGCTCGAGCCGATCCTGGAGCAGCCCCAGACCGGGCGGCGCCTCGATGCCCAGATAGAGCACGCGGGGCCGGGCCGCGCTGGGGAAGGCGCCAAGCTGATCCAGCCGGAGCGACACGGGACCCGCGCAGTCGGCCGCGAACCGCACGGTCTCCTCGATGACCTCGAGCCGCTCGCTCGCCACCTCGCCGTAGAACTTGAGCGTGAGGTGGAGCCCTTCCTCGTGGACCCAGCGCACCGGCCAGCCGCTCTCGCGCAGGCCGCCCAGCAGCGTCACGATCTCCCGCCGAGCCTGATCGACGATGGGAATGCCGGCGAACAGCCGCATCAGGCCGGCGACTGCGGGACCAGCGCCAGCAGCCCGCCCCGCCGGTACCCGGCGGGGTCGAGCTCGACCTCGGCGAACCCGAGGCCGTGAAAGAAGGCGGCGATGGCGCTCCATTCGCTCCGAAGCGCGGGCATGGCCTCGGGCAGGACTTCGACCCGCGCGCGGTCGCCGTGGTGCCGCACCCGGAGATCGCCGGCCACGCCGAGAGCCCGGAGATAGGCCTCGCCCTCCTCGACCTGCCGCAGCCGGCCGGGCGTGATCTCGAGGCCGTAGGAAACGCGGCTGGAGAGGCACGGAGCCGCGGGCGCATCCCAGGTGGGCAGGCCGAGCGCGTGGGAGGCTTCCCGCACCGCCGCCTTGGTCCAGCCGAGCTCGGCCAACGGCGAGCGGACCTGGTGCTCCTCGGCCGCCCGCACGCCCGGCCGGTGTTCGGCCAGGTCGTCCGCGTTGGTGCCGTCGATGATGGCGTCGAAGCCGCCGATCCGGGCGACCTCGCCCAGGCGGCTCCACAGCTCGGTCTTGCAGAAGT
>JBBRGH010000107.1:0-9126 GCA_038240915.1 Gemmatimonadales bacterium
GGCATGTCCCGCGGGTTCCGACGCCATCGCGGAGGAGTCCGCCGCGGCCTGGGCCGCCGAATCGGAGGTCGTTGCCGAGGCGGCAGCCGGCGCCGGCGCCGCGCCGGCCGCTGAGTCCGGAGCCCGCCCCGAGCAGCCCGCGATCGCGCCGAGCGAGCCGGCCAGGAAAATCCAGCCCATCCGAAGGTCCTTCCCACCAATCCGAAACGTCATCCCAGCCTCGCGAAGTGTGGACCGATGCCCGGCCCTCCGTGAAACCCAGCAGCCCCGTTCGCCGAAGTATGCCCAAAGCTCGGCCCCGGCAGCCCGGGTATACTAGAAGATGAAGGGATAGCCCGGGCCCGCCCCCACCGCAACCAATCATTCGGGATAACTCGTGATCCGTCGCCACCTTGCCGCCACCCTCGCGGTTCTGCTCCTGCTCGAGTCCGGGGCCTCGGCCCAACAGGCGGATTCGAGCCTGCTCACCCTCGCCCGGGTCTACGGCTCGGCCGAGTTCGTGAGCCAGAAGTTCGGACCCTCGCGCTGGCTGGGCGGCGGTGAGGCCTATACCACGCTCGAGCCCGCTGCCGACGGCCAGGGCGAGGACCTGATCCGCTACGATGTCGAAAGCGGCCGGCGCGACATCATGGTGGCTGCGCGCGCGCTGACACCCAGGGGCGCCGACGACCCGCTGGCGGTCGAGGACTACGCCTGGTCGCCCGACGGCCAGAAGCTGCTGGTCTTCACCAACACCCGCCCGGTCTGGCGGCTGAACACCCGGGGTGACTACTGGGTGCTCGACCGAACCAACGGCGCGCTGCGGCAGCTGGGCGGCCGGGAGGCCAAGCCCTCGACACTGATGTTCGCGAAGTTCTCGCCCGACGGCGGTCGGGTGGCCTATGTGCGCGAGAACAACCTCTTTGTCGAGGACCTCGCCTCGGGAGCCATCACGCCCCTCACCACTGACGGCTCGCGGACGCTGATCAACGGCACCTTCGACTGGGTGTACGAAGAAGAGCTGATGAACTACTACGCCGACGGCTGGCGCTGGAGTCCCGACGGCCGCGCGATCGCGTTCTGGCAGCTCAATGCCGACCGGGTCAAGACGTTCGATCTGATCAACAACACCGACTCGCTCTACTCGCGGGTGACCGCCGTCCAGTATCCCAAGGTGGGCGAACAGAACTCGTCGGCCCGGATCGGGATCGTGCCCGCCACCGGCGGGGCCACCCGCTGGCTCGAGATCGAGGGCGACCCCCGGGACCACTACCTCCCGAGGATGGACTGGGCCGCCGGTTCGGACGAAGTGATCCTCCAGCGGCTCAACCGGCTGCAGAATACCGACGAAGTCATGCTGGGCGATGCCCGCACCGGACGGGTCCGGACCCTGCTGACCGAGCGGGACACGACCTGGGTGGACGTGGTGGACGACCTGGTATGGCTCAAGGGCGGCAAGGAGTTCACCTGGGTCAGCGAGCGGGACGGCTGGAAGCACGTGTACGCGGTCTCCCGCGACGGCCGCTCGACCCGGCTGGTCACGCCGGGCGCCTACGACGTGCTGGAGGTGAAGGGCATCGACGACAAGGGCGGCTGGCTCTACTACGTCGCGTCGCCCGACAACCCGACCCAGAGGTATCTCTTCCGCACCCGGCTCGACGGCAAGGGCAAGCCCGAGCGGATCAGTCCCGCCGCCGAGCCGGGGACGCACGCCTACGATCGGGCCCCCAACTACAAATACGCCATCGAGACCGTTTCCAGCCTGGGCAGCCCGCCGATCATCCGGCTGGTGCGGTTGCCGGGCAACCAGGTGATCCGTACCCTGGTCGACAACGCCGCGCTCCGGACCCGGGTGGCCGGCGTTCGCCGCGGGTCCGTGGAGTGGCTGACGATTCCCACCGCCGACGGCGCCCGGATGCCGGGCGTGCTGATGAAGCCGGCGGACTTCGACTCGACCCGGAAATATCCGCTGCTGTTCTTCGTCTACGGGGGCCCGGGGACCGCGGAGGTCGAAGACCAGTGGGGCGGCTACTGGCTGTGGCACACGATGCTGACCCAGAAGGGGTACTTGGTCGCCATCGTGGACAACCGCGGTACGCCCGCGCCGCTGGGCCGAGCCTGGCGCAAGGCCGTGTACGGACAGCTGGGCGTGCTGGAGACGCAGGACCAGGCGGTGGCCGCGCGCACGCTCCTGGAGCGGCCCTACGTCGATCCGGCCCGGGTCGGCATCTGGGGCTGGAGCTATGGCGGGTTCATGACCCTCAACACCCTGTTCCAGCACCCCGACCTCTACCGCACCGGCGTCGCCGTGTCGCCCGTGACCCACTGGGCGCTGTACGACAACGTCTACACCGAGCGGTTCAACGGCCTCATCTCCACCAACCGGGAGGGCTACGATCGCGGCTCGCCCATCAGCTACGTCGGCGGCTTCCGGGGCAACCTGCTGCTGGTCCACGGCGGGGGCGACGACAACGTCCACTTCCAGAACAGCGAGATGCTGATCAACGCTCTGGTGGCGGCCAACAAACCGTTCCAGATGATGGAGTACCCCAATCGGACCCACTGCATCTGCCAGGGAAAGAACACCACCCTCCATCTGTTCACCCTGATCACCCGCTATCTCGACCAGAATCTCCTCGCCGCGCCGGTGCCCCAGACCCGCGCCGCCAGCCACTAGAATCCGCCGGCGGGGCGCGTTGCGGCTCCGCCCGCAAACGGCCTACATTAGGGGTCCCACCTTCATGGGGGACCCCATGACCTACGAAGACATCGTCTCGCTGCTAGGCTACGCCGGGGGGCAGGAGCACGCCGTCCGGATCACCACGACGGACCGGACCGAGGTGGTCGGGATCCCGACGAGCGTGGACACCCACGTCACCGCCCACGAGGTCTACCTCCGGCCCACCGGGAGTGACGGCACCGAGATCGCCGTCTCCCTGGCCGCGATCGAAGCGGTCGAGCTCGTGTAGCAGCACCCACCTCCAGTGTTGCGGCCTGAAACATTCGTGGGCGGCTGCCCGTAGGCTCGGTCTCGGAGGCACCAAGGATGGACATGGAAGGCATACTGGCAATCACGCTCATCTTCGGGGGAGGCACGCTCTTCCTCCTCTCCGTCAGTCCGGTCGGCCGGGCGCTGGCGGAGCGGATCAAGGGCCAGGGCACGGCGCCCGGGCCGGACCCCGAGCTGCAGGCCGAAGTCGACGCCCTGCGGGCGGACGTGGCGGAGCTCCACGAGCGGATGGACTTCGCCGAGCGGCTGCTGGCGCAGCGGCCGGAATCCGGCAAGATCGGAGCGGGGGAATGAGTCCCGACCAGGTGCTGGCGATCATGCTGGTCCAGATTCCGCAGGTACCCGCGCCGCCGAGCATTCCGGTGGATCCAAACCTGATCCTCAGCACCATGGATGGGCCGGCCATGGTCATGGTCGCCTTTCTGTTCCTGACCGCCTGCACCATCGTGCTCTGGCCGCTGGTCCGGGCGCTCGCGAGAAGGTTGGAAGGGAAGGGCGCAGCGGACACCGCGCTCCAGCGCGAGGTGGAGCAGCTGCAGCACCGGCTGGCCGAGGTGGAGACGCTGCAGACACGCGTGGGCGACCTGGAGGAACGGCTCGACTTCGCCGAGCGGCTGCTGGCGCAGTCGCGGGAACCGGACCGACTGCCACGGTAGGAGGGACCGCCCATGGACCTGCAGGGCCAGGAAGTCGTCGTGGCGGTCGCCCTGGCGATCGCGATGGTGAAGATCTTCAAGGGGCCGATCGGGGTGGCGTTCGCGGAGCGGATCCGGGGCGGCCCCCTGCCGACCGACGAGCCGGCGCTGGGGGCGGAGGTGGACCACCTCCGCGGCCGATTGGCCGAGGTGGAGGAGCGGTTAGATTTCGCCGAGCGTCTCCTGGCGCAGGCACGCGAGGCCGACCAGCTGCACGGGGGATCGCAACGATGAACACCCGCGAAGACATTCAGTCATTTCTGGACCGGCTCGACGGGGGCGGCCTGGCCGTCGCGGAGATCGAGCCCAACCTCTGGCTCGCCCGGACGCCGGAAGATTCGGAGGTGGTGGTGCACTTCGCCCCGCCGGTCGTGATCCTCCGGGTCCGGGTCATGGAGCTGCCCGCGAGCGAGCCGCGCCGGTCCGAGCTGTTCCGCCAGCTGCTGGAGTACAATGCCCGGGAGCTGGTGCACGGCTCCTACGGGCTCGAGGGCGATCACGTCGTGCTGACCGACACGCTCGAGCTGGAGAACCTGGATTTCAGCGAGTTCGAGGCCAGCTTCGACTCGATCACGCTGGCGCTGGCCTCGCACCTCGCCACGCTCGCTCCGTACCGGGAAAGGTGACGCGCCATGGGACTCTTTGACCGTCTCTCGACCTTGCTCCGGTCGAACATCAACGACCTCATCTCCCGGGCCGAGAACCCGGAGAAGATGCTGAATCAGCTCATCGTCGACATGAAGACGAACCTGGCCAAGGCCAAGCAGCAGGTGGCCTCGGCGATCGCCGACGAGAAGAAGCTGCAGGCCGACGCCGAAGCGATGAAGAAGCAGGCGGAGGACTGGGAGCGCCGGGCCATGCTGGCCGTCCAGGAGGGCCGGGACGACATGGCCAAGCAGGCGCTCGGCCGTTACAACGAGCAGATGCAGGGTGCCCAGCAGCTGCACGAGACCTGGCTCAAGCACAAGGCCGAAACCGAGGCGCTCAAGCTGTCGCTCCGCCAGCTCAACGACAAGATCGAGGAGGCCAAGCGGAAGAAGAACATCCTGGTGGCGCGGGCCAAGCGGGCCGAGGCCCAGCAACGGATCCAGGAGACCATGTCGGGCATGTCCGACAAGAGCGCCTTCGAGTCGTTCGAGCGGATGGCGGAGAAGATCGAGGCCACCGAGCGCCGGGCTCTGGCCGCGGCCGAACTCAACGAGGAGGTCTCGGGCGACCGGCTGGCCAAGCAGTTCGAGACGCTGGAGTACAAGGGCAGCTCCGATCAGCAGCTGCTCGAGCTCAAGTCGCGGATGGGACTCCTCCCGGCCGGCCAGGGCCAGCCCACCCGCCAGCTCAAGCAGGGCACCGCCGACGTCCACGATGCCGAGCTCGTGGAAGAGGGAGACGAAGGGTCCAGCCGCTGATGACAGGTATAACTCCGGACCGCCGGCGGAGCTTCCCGATCGGGCGGCTCCTGCTGGTCGTCGCGTTGGTGGCCCTGGCGATCAGGACCGTCGACATCCTGCTGGTCATCTTCCTGGCCATCATCTTCGGGATCTACCTCAGCTCGCTGGCCGGCCTGCTCCAGCGCCGCCTCGGCATGCCCACGTCCCTGGGCCTGGCGCTGGGGGTCGCCCTCACGCTCGGGGCCCTGGTTGGGGTGATCCTGCTGATCGCGCCGCCGGTGACGTCCCAGGTGCAGGACCTGCTCACCAACCTGCCGCGGTATCTGGCCAGCCTCGACGCCAACCTGAACGGATTCATCCGGAACATCCCGGTACTGCGGCGGGGTGCCGCGTCCGGCGCCGACGGTGCGCCCGGCCTGCTGGCCAACACGCTGTCGGAGATCCTCGGGTTCCTCCGCGGCGCGGCGGTGCCCTACGTCAAGGGCGGCGTCGAGGTGCTGATCGAAGGTGTCAGCGTGCTGGTCATGGCGATCTTCCTGGCCCGCCACCCCGCTGTGTATGTGGACGGCGTCCTGGCCCTGGCGCCGCCCCCGCGACGGCCGCTCGCCCGTGCCATCCTGCGCGATCTCAACCTGACGATCCGGGCCTGGGTCATCGGCCAGATCACGGCCATGGTGCTGCTGGCGGCGCTCACCACGCTCGGGCTCTGGGCGCTCGGGATGCCGTACTTTCTGGCCTTCGGCGTGTTCGCCGGCATGGCTGCCATCGTGCCGTTCTTCGGCGTCCTGCTCTCGACCTTGCTCCCGGCCCTGTTCGCGCTCGGCGTCTTCGGCGTCACCAAGGCGCTGCTGGTCGGCGCCCTCGGGGTGGTCATTCATCTCATCGAGGCCAACTTCGTCGCCCCGTTCGTGATGGAGCGGCAGGTCAACCTGCCGCCGGTCGTCACCATTGCCGGCGTGCTCCTGATCGGCAAGCTGTTCGGGCTCGGCGGCCTCATCATCGCCGTCCCGATCCTCGCGCTGGTGATGATCCTGGTGCGACACATCCTGCTCGGCGAGGTCTACGGCGACCCGATCAGCGCCACCCGGTCCTCGGGCACCGTGCCCGCCACCGCCGAGCCCACCGGCCAACCCACCGCGTCCTGAGCGCATGACCGCCCCACGCTTCCTCATCGTCGCCGACGGCGACTTCGCGCCGATGACCTCCAAGACCGCCAACTCGGTCATCCGCTACCTCCCCGACCGGACCGTCGGCGTCCTCGACCGCCAGCAGGCGGGCCAGACCGTCCAGGACGTGCTCGGGTTCGGCGGCGCCATCCCGGTGGTGGGCTCGATGAAGGAAGGGCTCGCCCGCGGGCCGACGGCCGTGCTGATCGGCATCGCCCCCCAGGGCGGCCGGATGCCCGCCGAGTGGCGCGCGTGGCTGGCCGAGGCCCTCGACCACGGGTGCGACCTCTGGAGCGGGCTCCACACCTTCCTCGGCGACGATCCCCTCCTGGCCGAGAAGGCGCGGGAAAACGGACGGAAGATCTTCGACCTCCGGCGCCCGCCGGCGGATCTGCCGATCGCCTCGGGGCTGGCCAAGACGGTGGACCCGCTGGTGGTGCTCACCGTCGGGACCGACTGCAACGTCGGCAAGATGACCGCCCAGCTTCAGCTGACCCGCTCGCTGAACGAGCGCGGAGTCCGCACCCGGTTTGTGGCCACCGGCCAGACCGGGATCATGATCGAGGGGTGGGGCATCGCCGTGGACGCGGTGGTGGCAGACTTCGTCGCCGGCGCGGCGGAGCGGCTGGTGCTGGAGGGCGCCCGCGAGGCCGACGTGGTCCTGGTGGAAGGCCAGGGCAGCATCAACCACCCCGGCTACTCGGGCGTGACCCTCGGCTTGCTCCACGGCGCCTGCCCGGACGCGCTGATCCTCTGCCACCAGAGCACCCGCGAGTACATCGGCGACTATCGCCAGGCGGCCTGGCTTCGGATGCCGCCGCTCACCGAGTACATCCGGCTGTACGAATCGATCGGGTCGGCGGTGCATCCCACCAAGGTCGTCGCCATCTCGCTCAACACGTACGACATGTCCGAGGCCGACGCGCGCCGGGCCTGTGAGGTGGCGGCGCAGGAGACGGGCCTCCCCGCCACCGACCCGGTGCGGTTCGACCCTGGACCCCTGGTGGACGCGGTGGTCCGCGCGCGGGCCCGGCACGACCAGGCCCGCCGCACGGCCTGACGTGGCCCCGGCCTGGGACGAGCGGATCGGCCGCTGGGTCGCGGCGGGGCTGCTGGACCCCGCCGCGGCCGACCGGATTCGCGCCTGGGAAGCCGAGCGCCCGCCGCCGGCGCCGGCTGGCCGGTGCGACTGGCCATCGGCCTGGGCGGCCTGCTGCTTTCCGCCGGAATTCTCCTCTTCGTGGCGGCTCACTGGAGCGCACTGTCGCCGGGGGCGCGCTATGGCCTCCTGCTCGGAACCGTGGCCGGCTTCCACCTGGTGGCCGCGCTGGCCGCGGCACGCTCGCCGGCACTTGCCACCACCCTGCACGCCTGCGGCACCGTCGCCCTTGGCGGCGGCCTCTTCCTCTCCGGTCAGATCTTCAACCTCTCGACCCACTGGCCCGCCGGGTTGCTCCTCTGGGCCATTGGCGCATGGATCGGGTGGGCGCTCCTCCGCGAATGGCCCCAGGCGCTCCTGGCCGCGCTGCTCGTGCCGGCCTGGCTGGCGGGAGAATTGGCCGTGGCCGCCGGCCGCCACGTGGGCGGGGCTGTCTTGACAGTGGGGCTCCTCGGCTGCGCCATCGCCTACCTCTCGGCGCTGCCGAGTCCGACCGCGCTGGGCCTGGCCGACCTTGGGCCCTGGTCTGGGTCGGCGGCATCGGGCTGATTCCGGCGGCGCTGCTGGTGGTCGCCAGCGCTCACGACGGGTGGTACGGTCACGGCGACCTCGACCGAGGTGTCCTCGCGCTCGGGTGGCTCGTGGCGCTGGGGGCTCCGGCGGCTGTGGCTTGGTGGCTCCGCCGCGGGGTGCCGGCGGCGGTGCTGTCGCTCGGGGCCTGGGCCGCGACCGGACCGCTCCTGGGCGCGGGGCGGGGCGTCGTGCCCTATCTCTGGAGCGCGGTGCTCTGTCTGGGCCTGATCGCCTGGGGCGTGGTCGAGCGACGCACCGAGCGGATCAATCTCGGGGTGGCGGGATTCGCCCTCACGGTCCTGATCTTCTACTTCTCCGGTATCATGGACCGCCTCGGCCGCTCGGTCAGCCTGGTGGGCCTGGGCCTGCTGTTCCTCGGCGGCGGCTGGGCGCTCGAGCAGGGCCGGCGGCGGCTGGTGGCCCGCGTCGTGGAGCCGGGGCGGTGACCCGGCGCGAGGCCGGTTTCCTGGTTGCCTGCCTGCATGTGGCGCTCGTCGGCAGCCTCGGCCTCAAGCTGCTGGTGGACCGGGCCCGGCTGCCGCACGCCTGGGCGCGGACCATGCCGTTCGATCCCTCGACACCGCTGCGCGGCCGCTATGTGCGCCTCGCCGTCGAGGTGCCGCTCGCGACGGCAGAGCCCGCGGCCACGGCATTCGACGGCATCGGGGTGCGGCTCCGCTCGGTGGACGACCGGTTGGTGGGCGAGATCGACTCCGCCGGCGGCACGCCGCGGCTGGAGTTTCGGGGAGACACCGGCCTCCACGCTTCGCGGCTGGCGCAGCCGGTGGCGTTCTTCATCCCCGAGCAAGTGCCCGACCCGTCGATCCGGCCGGCCGGCGAGGAACTCTGGGTGGAGCTCACGCTGCCCGAGCACGCCTGGCCCCGGCCAATCCGGCTCGGGGTCATGCGCGGCGGGCAGCTGACGCCGCTCGATCTCCGCTAGGCCGGGAGCGATTCCGCTCCGGTCGGCCGCGAAACGATGGGGCCGGCCGCCGCCCGTCATGCAACCGTGTGGCATGCTCCCCGGCGCCCCCTCCCGCCTCCATCCATCCTTCCCGCTCCGCCGCGCGCTGGGCCTGGCACACCCCGGGGATCCGCTCGGCGCCTGGGTGCGCATGGGCCGGTGGCCACTTCACCTGCGCGCCGGCGGACGCGC
>JBBRGH010000108.1:0-9114 GCA_038240915.1 Gemmatimonadales bacterium
TTCAAGGGCGGCAAGGGCGTCGCCACGGCGGCGGGCGTGATGCTGGGACTCACACCCGCCGCGCTCGGTGTGGCGGTGGTGGTGTGGGCGGGGCTGGTGTACTTCACGGGATACGTCTCGGTGGGCAGCATCGCGGCCGCGGCCATTTTTCCGCTGGCGGTATGGCTGATCGATCCGCCCGATCGTCCGGCCATCCTCTGGCTCGACATTGCGGTCGCCGCGGCGATCGTCTGGCTCCATCGCGCCAACATCGGCCGGCTGCTCAAAGGCACGGAGAATCGCTTCGGCCGCCACGCGGCGTCCGCGCCGCATCCATGACCGCGGTCGCCGTCCTCGGCGCCGGGAGCTGGGGTACCACGCTCGCCAATCTCCTGGCGGCCAAGGGCGAGACCGTCCGCCTCTGGGCTTACGAGACCGAAGTGGTCGACGCGATCAACCGGCAGCACGAGAACCCGGTGTTTCTGCCTGGGGTGCGCCTCGAGCCGGCGCTCCGCGCGCTGGAGGATCCGGGTGAGGCGGTGGCGGGGGCCGGGGTGATCGTCTCCGCGCCGCCGAGCCACGTCACCCGCGCGGTGGTGGACCAGGTGCGCGACGGCGTAGCGCCGGGCACCCTGGTGATCAGCGCCACCAAGGGCATCGAGAACGACACCCTGGCGCTGATGTCGCAGATCTTCGCCGAACGGCTGCCGGACGCCCGCTTCGCCGCGCTCTCCGGGCCGAGCTTTGCGCTCGAGGTGTGCCAGGGCCAGCCGACGGCGGTGGTGGCCGCGGCTGAGGACGCAGCCAGCGCGCTGGCCGCGCAGGAGCTCTTCGCCACACCGGCCTTCCGGGTCTACTCGGGTCGTGACGTCGTCGGGGTCGAGCTGGCGGGCGCGCTCAAGAACGTGATCGCCATCGCCGCCGGCATCCTCGAGGGGCTGGGACTGGGGCACAACCCGCGCGCGGCGCTGATCACGCGCGGGTTGGCGGAGATCACCCGCCTCGGCGTGGCGATGGGCGCCGACCCGCTCACCTTTGCCGGGCTGGCGGGCATGGGCGACCTGGTGCTGACCACGACCGGCAGCCTGAGCCGGAATCGCGCGCTGGGGGTGGCCCTGGCGGAGGGGCAGACGCTGGAGAGCTACCGCGCCGCCCACCGGAGCGTGGCCGAGGGGGCCGTCACCTCGCGGGCGGGGGCGGCGCTGGGGGTGCGGATGGGCGTGGAGCTGCCGATCATCCAGAAGGTGTGCGAGATCCTGTTCAACGGAAAGCCGGCCCGGGACGCGGTGCCGGAGCTCATGGGACGCGAACTCAAGGCGGAGCAGTGGCGATGACCACCACCCGGCCGGTGCAGGAGTTTTATTCCATCGGTGAGGTCTGCGCGCTCACCGATCTCAAGCCCCATGTCCTCCGGTACTGGGAGAGCCAGTTCCGCTTTCTCAACCCGGCCAAGAACCGGTCCGGCAACCGGGTCTACAAAAGCCGGGAAGTCGAACTGATCATGTTAGTGAAACATCTGCTGTACACCGAGAAATTCACCATCGACGGCGCCCGCCAGCGGATCGATCAGTATCGCCGCACGGGCGAGCTGCGCGCCTCGGCGCGCAAGGCGTTCGAGGCCGAGCTGGCGGCCGAAGTCCAGGCGGCGATCGAGGACGTGGTGAAGATCCTCGACGGCCGCCCGGACGGGCCGCGCGGATGAACATCCTCGTCACCAACGACGACGGCATCCTCGCGCCGGGCCTCGCCCTCCTCGCCGACGTCTGCCGCGAAGTCGGCACCGTCACGGTGGTGGCGCCCGACCGGGAACAGAGCGGCACGTCCCATTCGCTCACGCTGCACCGGCCGCTCCGGCCCACCCGCCGCCCCGACGGCGCCTGGCAGATCGACGGCACGCCCACCGACTGCGTCATGCTGGCGCTGCAGGCGCTGATGCCCGAGGGGCCGGACTTCGTCTTCAGCGGCGTCAACCACGGCCCCAACATGGGCGAGGACGTGCTCTACTCGGGCACCGTGTCGGCCGCCATGGAGGCCGTGACCCTGGGCGTGCCCGGGATCGGGATTTCCTTCACCGGCAACCAGCCCGACACCCTGAGCACCTACCGGGACATGCTGGTCCAGCTGGTCCGGAAGATCACCAGTGTCCCCAACTTTCCCGCGCAGACGCTGCTCAACATCAATCTTCCCCGCATCCCGGCGTCGGAGGTGAAGGGCATCCAGGTCACCAAGCTGGGCAGCCGGTATTTTTCGGATTCGCTCACCCGGATGAAGGATCCGTGGGGCCGGGAGATCTTCTGGATCGGCGGCGGCACCATCACCTGGACCGGCACCGAGAACTCCGACCACCTGGCGGTGGCCGAGGGCTTCGTCTCGGTGACCCCGCTCCACATGGACCTGACGAACTACTCGCTGCTCGAGACGGTCAAGGGATGGTCGCTGGAGTAGGGGGCGACAGCTACGGCGGCTACCGGAGCCGCCTGGTCGAGACGCTGCAGGGCAAGGGCATCCGCGATCTCGCCGTGCTCCGGGCCGTGGGCACAGTGCCGCGGCACCTGTTCGTACCCGAGAGCGTCCGCCACCGCGCCTACGACGATGCCGCGCTTCCGATCGGCGGGGGGCAGACCATCTCCCAGCCCTGGGTCCAGGCGCGCTACCTCGAGCTGGCCGGCCTCACCGGCCGCGACCGGGTGCTCGAGGTCGGCGCGGGCTCGGGCTACCAGACGGCGCTGCTGGCGCTGCTGGCCGACGCGGTCTTCGCCGTCGAGCGGATCGCCGCGCTGGCCCAGGGCGCCCGGGCGGCGCTGGAGGCGGCCGGGCTCCGCAACGTCACCGTGCTGGTGGGCGACGGAACGCTGGGTTGGCGGCCGTTCGCGCCGTACGACGTGATCCTGGTGGCCGCGGCCTCGCCCGAGATTCCGGCGCCGCTGGTGGAGCAACTCGCCCCGGGCGGCCGGCTGGTGATCCCGCTGGGCGATCGGAACGCGCAGGCGCTGACCCTGGTGCAGCGGGTGGGCGACGAGATCCGCACCGAGACCGTGGCCGACGTCCGCTTCGTCCCGCTGCTCGGGGAGTTCGGCTTCCGTTGAGCGACCGTGATTCTGGAGAACCGGCATGGCATGGGTGAAACAGTTCGTCGATCTCTTTCTCCATCTCGATACCCACCTGAGCGCCGTGATCTCCCAGTACGGCACCTGGACGTATCTGATCCTGTTCCTGATCGTGTTCTGCGAGACCGGACTGGTGGTGACGCCGTTCCTGCCCGGCGACTCGCTGCTCTTCGCCGCGGGCACCTTCGCGGCGCTGGGCGACCTGGACGTCCGCCTCATGATCGGCCCGCTGGTGGCGGCCGCGATTCTGGGCGACACGGTGAACTACTGGGTCGGCGCGGCGATCGGCCCGCGGGCCTTCCAGGGCACGATCCGGTTTCTCAAGCAGGAACACCTGGACCGCACCCACGCGTTCTACCAGCGCCACGGCGGCAAGACCATCATCCTGGCCCGGTTCGTCCCCATCGTGCGGACCTTTGCCCCCTTCGTGGCGGGCGTCGGGGCCATGAGCTACGGCCGCTTCCTCATGTACAACGTGGTGGGGGCGGTCCTCTGGGTCGGGCTGCTGGTGCTGGCCGGGTTCTTCTTCGGCAACATCCCGGTGGTGCGGGAGAACTTCACGATCGTGATCCTGGCGATCATCGCCCTCTCAGTCATGCCCATGGCGGTCGAGATGGTGCGCGGGCGCCGGCCGGCATGACCCGGCGGTACCTGGTGGGGGGACGGGTGCAGGGGGTCGGCTTCCGTTGGTACGTCGCCCGGGAGGCGCGCGGGCTGGGCCTGGCCGGCTTCGCCCGCAATCTGGACGACGGACGGGTGGAGGTGGTGGCCACCGGCGAGGACGCGGCGGCGCTGGTGCGGCTGGAGGCCCTCCTTCGGGCCGGTCCGGCGCAGGCCCGGGTGGATCGGGTGGAGGCGGCGGACCAGGCCGACGACCCGCAGATTCCCACGAGGAGCTTCGACATCCGATGACGATCGTCACCCCGCTCGCCCGTCACGTGCTGGAGACCCTCCGGCCGATCCCCAACTATCCCAAGCCGGGGATCATCTTCCAGGACATCACCCCCGTGCTGCGGGACGGGCCGCTGTTCCGGGCGGTGATCGAGGCCATGGCCGATTCGTTCCGCGACCAGGACGTGAGCCACGTGGTGGGCATCGAGGCCCGGGGGTTCATCTTCGGGGGCGCCATCGCCGCCAATCTCGGGGCGGGGTTCGTGCCCGCCCGGAAGCCGGGCAAGCTGCCCTGGGAGCGGGTGGCCGAGTCGTACGATCTCGAGTACGGCACCGACGCCCTGGAGTGCCACCGGGACGGCCTGCCCGCGTCCGCCCGGGTGCTGATCGTCGATGACGTCCTGGCCACGGGGGGCACCGCCCGGGCCGCAGGCCAGCTGGTGCGGGCCCTGGACGGGGAGGTAGTCGGATGGAGCTTCCTGCTGGAGATCGCCGGCCTGGGCGGGCTGGAGAAGCTCCACGGAGCCCCGTCGCACGTCCTGGCCCGGCGGTAGTGTGGGAGCCTGACGGCGGGCCACGAGAGGCCCCGTCCGGCGGGCTTTCGCCCTGTGGTCCATGGGGTTACCATACCGGCCGGCCGAGCACCCGGCGGCGCCCCGGCAAGCATCCGCCCCCGTAGCTCAGATGGATAGAGCAGCAGTTTCCTAAACTGTTGGCCGCGTGTTCGAGTCACGCCGGGGGCACTGGAGTCGGCGACGGCGGCAACACCACCTTTCAGCAGGGCAGACATGGCGACGACCGTGGAACCGACGACTCGTGAACGGACCAGCGTGACGGCGACCGACACGCCGTGGTATCGCGACCGGAACCGGCAGCTGGTGGCCATCGCCGGCGCGGTCGTGCTGGCGGCGCTGATCGCCTGGTTCACCGTCACGAGCGGCCGGCGGAAGCAGGAGTTCGCGGCCCGGAGCCTCAACCAGGCCCGCGCGGCGGCGGAGGCGGGGAACCTGCCGCTGGCCTCGAGCGAGCTGCAGAAGTTGATCACGACCTATCGGGGCACCGAGGCCGCCCGGGAGGCCGTGATCACCCTCAATCAGGTCCGGATGGTGAACGGCCAGAGCGAGCTCGCCGCGGTCGGCCTGCGGGACTTCCTGGCGACAAAGCCCGCGGCCACCTATGCCGCACCGGCTTCCGGCCTGCTGGGGGCGGCGCTGGAGAACGCCCAGAAGTTCGCCGACGCGGGCGACGCCTTCACCAGCGCCTCGCGCACCGCCGACCTCGACTACCTGCGGGCCAAGTACCTGGTGGACGCCGGGCGGGCCTACCGCGAGGGCGGCAAGAGCCAGAAGGCCATCGCGGCCTACCGGGAAGTTATCCAGAAGTATCCCAAGACCTCGAGCTTCACCGAGGCCCAGGTCCGGCTGGCGGAGCTGACCGACGGCAAGATGTAACGGCGGGACACGCGGGTTTTTCAAATGGCGGGGCCGAGGGAGCGGTCCCGCCATCGTTGTTTCTCGGCGCCGAAGATTGCGAAGCCGAGTGGACGAACGTCACGATTGAATGACGTATAAGATAGATTATGTTAAGTTTGCCTGGGGATAACTGTGGAGCGGTGTGGAGTTCTCCTGCCCCGCTGTTGTAAGTGCTTGGAATCAATGTCAGATGGGCCCCTGTACCGCAGAACCTGCCTCAGGCCTCCCACACCGCCCGGAAGACCAGCTTCCCCTGACCGCCCAGCCAGACATCGGCGGCACGGCGGTCCCTGAGCGTAGCGCTGACCAGCAGCGCCTCACCCCCCCTGCTCCGAAACCGGACCGGCAACGCCGCCTCCCGCTTGGACGCCAGCGCCACCCCAGCGGCGACCGTGCCGGTGCCGCAGGCTAGCGTCTCTCCCTCGACGCCCCGCTCGTAGGTCCGGATCAGCCAGGGGTCGCCGGGCGGGGCGGCCGCTCCGACGAAGTTGACGTTGGCGCCGGCATCGCCCAGGCGCGGGTGGTACCGGAGGCTGCGTCCCCGGCCGAGGAGGTCGACGGCCTCCACGTCGTCCACCCGAATGACCAGGTGCGGCACCCCGACGGTGGCGAACGCCATCCACCGTTCGCCGGGCCCGAGCTCGAGCCCGCACACGGTCCGCCCGTCCCCGCCGGCCAGATCGAAATCCGGCAGCCGGATCTCGGCCTGGTCGCCGGCATCGAGGCAGCGGGCCTCGACCACACCTGCGTCCGTCAGCAGCCGCAAGCGGCCCGGGGCGGCCAGCTCGAGAAAGACGGACAGCCGGGTGCTGCAGAGCGCCGCGTTGCCGCACATGGCGGCCCGCGAGCCGTCGGAATTCCAGAACGCCATCTGAACGGCGCCCGGCTGGTCGGGCGTGAGAATGACCAGCCCGTCGGCCCCGACGCCGGTGCGCCGGTCGCACAGCTGGACGATGCGCGGCGCCGGCCACTCGGTCGCCGACGTGCCCCGGCCGTCGAGCAGCACGAAGTCGTTGCCCGATCCGGTCATCTTGTAGACGATCGTGCCTCTCACAGGCGGCCCGCCAGCGACTGCGCCCGGAGCCACCACACCATCCAGATCGCCTCGCGGACGATCCGCTTGTTCATCTTGCTCTGTCCCTCGACCCGGTCGGTGAAGATGATGGGGATCTCGACCAGCCGGAAACCCTTCTTCCAGGCGCGGAAGCTCATCTCGATCTGGAACGAGTAGCCGTTGGAGCGGACGTGCTCCAGGCGGATGCCCTCGAGCACCCGCCGGCGGAAGCACTTGAATCCACCGGTCGAGTCGGTCAGCGGCAGTCCGGTGATCCGGCGGGCGTACTCGTTGGCCCCGACCGAGAGCAGCAGCCGCGCGATCGGCCAGTTGATAACGTTCACGCCCGAGTGGTAGCGGGAGCCGATCACCAGGTCGGCGTGCTCCGCGGCCCGGAGGAACTCGGGCAGGAACCGGGGGTCGTGACTGAAGTCTGCGTCCATCTCGAAGATGAGCTCGTAGCCCTGGTCGAGCGCCCAGCGGAAACCGGCCAGGTACGCTTTCCCCAGTCCGGCCTTGCCCGGCCGGTGCATCACGTGGATCCGCGGCTCCGCGGCCGCCATCTCGTCGGCCAGCCGCCCGGTGCCGTCCGGCGAGTTGTCGTCCACCACCAGGACCTCGAACACCGGATCCTGCTGCAGGACCTGGGGCACGATCAGCGGGAGGTTGACCCGCTCGTTGTAGGTGGGAATCACCACCAGGGCCCGCTCAGCCATGGGCGACCGCTCCTCGCCTGGGCCACCAGGAGGCGACCAGCAGCACCAGCGTCACGAGCAGGGCGGCCAGCGTCACCAGCTGTCCCCGGGCGTACGCCGCCGAGGCGAAGTACAGCGTCACCTCGCGAGCCCCGGGCGGCAACACCACGCTCAGCAAGGTGTGATCCGCCCGGTAGACCGGTGCGGCCTTCCCGTCGATGGTCGCGTGCCAGTCGGGATACCAGTTCTCCGCGATCACCAGGTACGAGGGCTTGGCGGCGGTGCCCTCGAGGGTGATCCGCATCTGCCCCGGTGCCCACGCCGCCAGCGTGGCGCGCACCGGCACCGGCCCCGGCACCTGGCCGGCCCGGATCGGCTCGACCGTGAGGCCGGCGGTGTCCGGATACAGGACCACCGAGGTGAACGGAAACCGTGGATCGACCACGGTGGGCACCGCCTGATCCTCGGGCAGCTTGAGCGCGCCGGGAATGACCCGGACGAACGGCTGCACGGTGTCCCGCTCCAGCAGGATCGCCGGGGACCCCGGGGTCGTCGTCACCGGCCCCAGCACCTGATGGAAACCGGGCACCGCCTGGGCCTCGGGCAGCAGCAGGTACCTGACGGCGAGCAGGTCCATCAGCGTGGGACTGCCCGCGCTCCGCCACTGCCCTTTGCCGCCGAGCAGCTCGTCGTAGAACCGGATCTCCTGGCCATGGTATCCCAGCATCGTCTGGATGTCGTGCGCCATCAGATAGGAGCCTTGATACACCCCGACGTCGAGCACGCGAAACGGTTTCGGCTCGGCCCGGAGTCTGATCGTCACCGCGTCGTCGCGGAACACCTCCGAGGCGGGCCCGCGAAAGATGAAAAAGGACCGATCGATGCTCCAGAGGTCACCCACCACGACCGCGGCCAGCAGCGCCGCGGCCAGCGGGCCTTGAATCCGGCCGGACCAGACCGACCAAAGCGCCACCGCGGCCGCCAGCACCACCGCCAGCAGCCGGATCGAGCCACCCTGCAGCGCCCCGGCATTGGCGGCCACGCGGGCCGCCTGTTCCTCCGAGGCGAGCACCGTGGCTACCGACTGAAGGATGCCCGCCGCCCCCAGGAGCGCGAGGCCGGCGAGCACGGCGAGCGGCAGGACCAGCGCTCGCCGGCTGACCTCTCCCCGCTGCAACCGATCGACCCCGAGGCTCGCGAACGCCGCCACGGGGAGGGCGACTAGGAAGAAGGCCATGCCCGGGGCGCGCACCTTCTTCATCATCGGCATCACTTCGTACCACAGATAGTAGAACGGGGTGTGTCCGCCGAACGACACCAGCAGAAAGAGCACGGCGATGGCCCCGAGGGCCTGGATCAGCCGGCGGCGGGACCGGTCCCCCAGACCGAGGGCCGCGAGGGCCACGACTACGGCCCCGAGATATTCCGTGTGGAGCTTGAAGAAGTTGCGGCCCCAGTAGCCGTCGAGCATCCCGTTGAACTGGGGGAGCACCGTCGTCATCAGCTCTTCGGGCGGCATCGAGAAGAGGACGGCATAGTCCCAGCCCCCGCTGGGGCCGCCGGCACCGCGGGGTGAATACGGAATGTATTGGAGAAACGGCAGCACCTGGATCGCCGCGATGGCGAGGCCCAGCAGCACCGCCCCGAACGCGAAGGCCAGCTCCAGCGGCCAGCGGAGGCCGGCCGGCCGGTCGGCCGCGAAAAAGACGAGGTAGAGCGTCCAGACCGCGGCCGCCACCAGCAGGTAGTACGTCATCTGGTAGTGCGGGCTCAGCAGGCAGAGGCCGACCGTGAGGGCGAGCAGGCCGTGACCCCACGGCCGCCGATCCCGGATGGCCCGGAGCAGGGCCAGCAGCACCAGCGGCGCGAGCGCCGAGACGTAGAGCTTGCCGTCGTGTCCCGGCCGGACCATGGAA
>JBBRGH010000109.1:0-9114 GCA_038240915.1 Gemmatimonadales bacterium
TCGTGCGCCGGCCCGTAGACCCGCGCCAGGAAGGCGCTCAGCTCGAGCTGGCGGATGGTGGTCTCGATGCCCGCCGACCCGAGCCGGGCCTGCACCATCTGCTCGAGCGGCGCCTCGCCGCTGCCGACCGTGAGCAGCTCGAACCGGAGCGGCGATGCGGCGTCCACCGGGCCACCCGAATCCGCGGCCACCGGAACATAGCCAGGGACGTCGGACGGCACCGGGGCGCGTGCAGCGGTGCCGTAGCCGTAGAGGTAGCCGTCCACGATCTCCCGCCGGTCGAGCGCCCGGTCCACCCGGCGTCGCGCCGCGAGGTCGCGAAAGGGCGGGCGGCGCGTGTTGAAGGCGATGGCGTAGGTGAGCAGAAGTGGGTAGCTCACCACGGCCAGTGCCGGGTCCTGGGCCACGAAGCGGGCGTGGGCCGGCTGGATCCCCGCGAAGTCGAGCTCGCCCGCCGTGAGCGCGGCCAGCTTGGTGGCGGGCTCGTCCACCACCACGATGATCAGCCGCCGGAGGCGCGGCGGGCCGCCCAGCGCGTCGGGAAAGTCGGGATTGGCTTCGAAGACCCAGCGGCGGTTGGGCTCGTGGGCCACGAAACGGAACGGGCCGTTGCCCACCGGCGCCTCGTTCCAGGCCGCGCGACGAAGCCCGTCCCGGGGTTCACGGTCGAGCAGGTGCGCCGGCAAAATGGCCAGGTCGGTCAGCACGTCGGGAAAGCGAGCTGGTGCCGAGGCGAATCGCAGCACCACGGTCGAGTCGTCGGGTGTGTCCACGCCCTCGAGGCCGGCCAGCTCCCCCGCGCGCGGGTAGCCGACCACCGGGTCGCGGGCGGCGTCGAGCGTCCAGCGCACGTCGCGCGAGGTGGTGGGCACGCCGTCGTGCCAGCGGACGCCGGCCTGCAGGTGCAGCGTCAGCGTCCGCCGGTCCGCCGCCCAGCTCCAGGCGCGGGCCAGATACGGCCGGGGCACCAGCGCCGCATCGTAGCGGGCAAGCGTGGTGAGCAGCACGTAGCGCTGCACCTGCCGGGCGAGCGGGTGCAGAGTCACCAACGGGTTCATGCTCTGGAGATCGGCGCCGGAGGCGAACAGCACCGTGTCCCCGCGGCGCGCGGCGGCGGGCTGACAGCCGGCGAGCGCGGCCAGCGCGACGAGCGGCGGAAGCAGGCGGCGAAGCACGGCGAAAGGTATCGGCGCCCGTGGGCCGGCGGCCAGAGCGCTGGCGCCGCGCCCGGAAGCGGCGGAGATTGCAACCCATGCTCTCGCTCGCTCGCCGCGCGCTCGCCGGCCTCGGCGTCGTGCTCGGGGTCGTGACGCTGATGTTCGCCCTGCTCCGTCTCGCCCCCGGCGATCCGGCCCTGCTGCTGGTGGGTCCGGCCGCGTCCGCGGAGCAGGTGGCGGCCCAGCGTCACGCGCTCGGACTCGACCGGCCCGTGGCGGCGCAGTATGCCACCTGGCTGGGGAGGTTCGCCCGGGGCGACTGGGGCACCAGCATCGCCACCGGCCGGCCGGTGCGGACGATGCTGGCGCAGGCGTGGCCGGCCACGGTGCGGCTGGTGGGCCTCTCGTTGGTGCTGAGCTACCTGATCGGCATGGGCATCGGCGCGGTGCAGGCTGCCCGAGGCGGCCGACTCGACACGGCGCTCTCGGTCGCGACGGTGACGCTGTTCGCCCTCCCGGGCTACTGGCTCGGGCTGATGCTGGTCATGCTGTTCACCTACCGGCTTCGCTGGCTGCCCGCCTTCGGCGCCGCGGGCTTCGACGCCGACTTCCTGCCACCCGCCGCCCGCCTGGCCGACCAGCTGCGACATCTGGTGCTCCCGCTCGCCACCCTGACCCTGGTGGGCATCGGCGGCACCGCCCGGTTCGTCCGGGGCGCGATGCTCGACGTGGCCGGCTCCGCCTGGGTCACGGTGGCGCGCGCCAAGGGGCTGTCGGAGACGCAGGTGACCCTGCGCCACGTGCTCCGGAATGCGCTGGTGCCCGTCGTGACCCTGCTCGGCCTCTCGCTCCCGACCCTGTTCTCCGGCGCGGTGTTCATCGAGGCGATCTTCGCCTGGCCGGGCGTGGGCCGGGTGCTGGTCGAGGCGGTCCAGGCGCGCGACTATCCCGTCGTCATGGCGGCGACCGCGGTGAGCGCCACCCTGGTGGTGCTGGGCAACCTGCTGGCGGAGGCGCTGGTGCGCTGGGTCGATCCGAGGGCCCGGTGAGGGGCGAGACCTGCCGCCTGCTGGCCGATCGCCGGGCGGCGGTCGGCCTCGCGGTTCTGGTGCTGGCCTCGCTGGCGGCGGTGTTGGCCCCACTCCTGGCTGGCGACCCGATCGCCCAACGGGACATCGTGGCCACCCGCTTCCTGGCGCCGCTCACCACCGATCCGCTGGGCGCGTTCCATCTGCTGGGCACCGACCGGCTGGGTCGGGACGTCTGGGCCCGGCTGATCTACGGCGCCCGGGTCTCGCTCGGCGTGGGGGCGCTGGCCGTGGTGCTGTCGGTGGCGATCGGGGTGACCATCGGAGCGGCGGCAGGCTTCTGGCGGGGCTGGACAGGGAAGGCGCTGCTGGCCCTGACGGACTTCGCCCTGGCGCTGCCGCGGGTCGTGCTGCTGCTGCTGCTCGCGTCGCTCTGGCGGCCGAGCGCGGGGCTGGTGGTGCTGGTGCTGGGGCTCACCGGGTGGATGCCGATCGCCCGCCTGGTGAACGCCGAGGTGCGGGCCCTGACCGGCCGGCCGTTCGTCGAGAGCGCCGTGGGCCTGGGCGTCCCGGGGCCGCGCATCCTGGTGCGGCACATCCTGCCCAACGCGCTCACCCCGGTCATCGTGGCCGCGGCCCTCGGCCTCGGCAACGCGATCCTGCTCGAGGCCGGGCTCTCGTTCCTCGGCCTCGGCGTTCAGCCGCCGACGCCGTCGTGGGGCAACCTGATCGCTTCGGGGCGGGACACGCTGGTCAACGCGCCGTGGGTGGCGGCCGCGCCGGGGGTGGCGCTGGTGCTGGTGGTGGTGGCGGCGACGCTCCTGGGTGATGCCGTGCGGGACCGGCTGGATCCGGCCGCTAGCGCCTGATCCAGCGGGCGACGCCGGCGACACTGTCGATCCGGCTTTCGAGCGCCGACAGCGCCGCCGGGGCCCCGGCGCAGCCGCGGTCGTGCTCGATCCGCTTTTCCCGGCCGCCGGCGCGCACTTCGGTGACGACGGAGGGCAGGTCGGTGGCGTACCGCTCGCACCCGGGCTCGCCCGCACGATAGCGGTCGGCAAGATCGAAGTAGCCGCCGGCCACCAGCTCCGCCACCAGGCTGTCCACCCGGGCCGGCGGGACCGTCGCCGTGTGGAGACCACTGTCGGCCACGAAGCGCTGCCCCTCGAACAGCACGGCTCCCGACCCCTGCAGCGTCACCTTGTAGACGGGACAGGTTCCGAAACAGGGGCCGCGCTCGAGCGCGATGCGCACGGTTGAATCCGGCGGCGGCAGCGCCGCGTCGGCCGAGGCCGCCGGCGGCGCGGGCCGCGCGCAGGCGGCGAGCAGCCACGCAGTGACCAGGGCGACACCGCGGCGTCCGCCCGACCGGCGTGTCACCGCCGGGGGACCGACAGATGGAGCGAGCCGCTCCGGACGCCGGTCGAGAGCTGCAGGTCCAGCGCGCCGCGGTCGGTCACGATCTCGGTCCGGCCACCCCGCGCGAAGGACAGGACCTCACCGGTGACCGGGTCCCGGACCATCACCATCGGGTGGGTGGCGGCGTCCCAGCGGAGGCCCACCCGCCGGCCATTCAGACGGGTGGCCGTGACCCGGGATGCGCCGGCGGCGGATGCGGCGCGCCGGCTCACCACCGGATGGCCAGGTGCGGCGAGCCGGATGGCGTCGAGCCGGGCGGCGCGGTCCGGCTGGAGCGGCACCGCAAAGGCGAACTGGGCCCCGCCGGACGGATCGTCACCCACCCGCTCGGGGGTGAACCGCAGGTCGAAGAGCGTCGAGCCGTCCATTGCGCGACCGTCCAGGCGATAGGCTCCCGGCTCTGCCGGGAGCGACGGCCGGGTGACCACCTGGAAGGCCGGCTCCAGCACCGGCTCGCCGTTCACGATCCGGCCCCATACCAGCAGGCACGGCTGCATTGCCTGGGCAAAGGCGCCCTGGACGTCGGCCTGGGTGCTGCGATAGTCCATCACCCCGGTGTAGGTGTAGTCGCTGATCCACTCGTTGTTGCAGTAGCCCATGAGATCCTTGTACGTCGGCGGCTTGATGGTCCGGGACGCCACGTCGAAGCCGTAGACCCCGATGTCGCCGTTGGCGTAGGGATAGCCCATATCCGGATTCCCCGCCTGGCCGCAGGGCGCATGGTCCCGACCCCAATTGTGGCCCCACTCATGGGCGGCCACCAGGTCGGCTCCCGGCTTGTCCCAGCCCAGGGCCACCGGATACCCCACGTAGCCGATCCCGGCGATGCCGCTGGAGTAGGCCGGCTTAATGACGCCGTAGTAGAAGCGCGTGTTGCCGTCGCTGATGCGCGCCGCCCTGAGCTCGTTCAGAATCTGGGTCCAGGTGGTGGCGTCGTCCGCCTGGACCGCAGGCGCGCTGGTGATCAGGGGCGCCCGCAGGTCGGCGTCGAACGAGGCCAGCGGGTGCACCCGCATGGCGGCGGTGAGGTAGCCCGCCTTGTTGCTGTTGGTCACGCCGCCCTGCAGGCCGTTGACCGTCTGCAGCACGGGAACGAAGCGTACCGCGAAGGTGGATACGGTCCGCACGTCGAGCGGCAGCGGCGCGCCGGACGCCGGGAAGAAGTTGTCGGCCTCGTTGGTCTCGGTCACGGCATTGGCCGGATCGACCTCGGCCAGCACGGTCAGGTTCGGCTGAATCAGCGCGCCCGGCACCGGCATGTTCCACGAGGTGGAGAGGCTGGCCTCGCTGGGGGAGAGCGGCACGGCAAGGCCGTTGGGGCCGAGCACCGTATCCTTGATGACCACGCCGGAGACGGCGAAACGCACCCGCACCGCTGGTGCCGCGAGGTTCGATTCCGTGGCCGTGACGAACACTCGCAGGAACCCGTCCCGGTTCTTCACCAGCGGCACGGCGCCGAGATAGGTCTGTACGCTCTGGGTGAGGTACAATCCGTCGATCCGGAGATTGAGTCCGGCCGACGTGGCCTGGCTGTAGCCGACTCCGGCCGACGCCGAAGCGCCATTGGTGACGTTGACGGACTGGATGGCGGGGCTGGGGTCGTACTGGGTGCCCGAGGCGGACACGGTCTGCGCGGTGACGGTATAGACTCCGGCCTCGAGCGTCGCGAGCGTGGTGGTTCCCGTCAGGTCCCGCTGGTAGCCGCCCGGTCCCGACACCGATACGCTGGCGGCGGCGCCGCCGGGCAGCCCCGAGACCGTAACCGTGAGGCTGCCGCCGGCGGCGGCGTCATAGCGCACCTGGGCGGTTGTGGCCGTCACGCTCTGCTCCACGGTGACGGACTGGACGTTCTGGGCCGGGGCGTAGCTCTGCCCGTTGCTGGACACCGGATCGGCCGCGATGGTGTAGGCGCCGGGTACCAGGCCGGATAGCGTTTCGGAGCCTCCGGCCGCGTGCGCGTAGCCGCCCGGCCCCGTGACCGTTACGGCGGCCAGGGTGCCGGTGGGAAGTCCGCTGACCGCCAGCGCGAGCGATCCCGTGCTGGGACCGGCCGGGTCGTTCCCGCCGCAGGCGGCCAGCGCGACGAGGGCGAGCAGGATCAGGCGGCGGGCGGCGAACATACTGCTCCGGAAGGTGGAGGAGGTCTCAGGGATAACCACGGGACGTCAACGACCCGGCGATCCGCACCAGTGCCGCGAAGCGCGGGAGCGGCGCCCTTCGCCGCAGGCCGCCCGGGTGTCAATGAACGCGTTGCGACCGAGCGGGTTAGCGGCAACCGAGCCAAGGAACGGCGAGTGCGAGGGGCAACAGCCGCGCCACCGCGTGGACCGGAGGGCAGTGGCCTGACACGAAGGAAATCGCGCAATAGATCGCGATAGATATAGATAATGAAGGGTACCGACGAAGCAGGACCCGGCGCCATGGCTCGGCGCCGGAGGTCAGGCGCGGGAGAAATCCTGGCGGTCGCGAGCGGCCCGGATGTGCGCCAGCAGATGGATCCCATCCGAGCGGAAGCAGGGCAGCAGGTTGAGATAGCCGGCCATGTTGGACGCCATACCAACCAGCATGAGGTCGCCGGTGACGGTGCCCATCATCGGCCGGCCCAGCGCATCCCACCAGACGATGAGCAGCATGAGCCCAAGCAGATTCCCCAGCCCGCCGGCGGCGGAGATGATCGGGGCGCGCCAGGCCTCGGGACCCCACTCGAAGCGCCAGCGGCCGGCGAAGATATCGCGATAGCCGATGGTGTTCGCATCCTCGTCCAGCAGCTGCACCGAGCCCAGCAGGGGAAAGAGGGCCAGGTGGATCCGGCTGCTTCCGAGAAATCCTTCCCACAGGGTGGGCCCGACGCCCAGCCGGACGCCCCAGATCCGGACCCCGACCATCATCGCCGCCAGAGCGTGCCCGACCTCGTGAAACAGCAGCGCCATCCACGAGCCGGCGAAGCCGATCAGGAGGGCGTGACTCAGCTTGGCGACAAAGGCCGCGGGGGGCATGAGATCCGGCACGAGTGGTCCGAGCATCAGCGTCGATCCTTGTCGTACGGTTATCGGTCTCGGCGGCTGGTTTCTCGACCCGGGACTAGCCGTCACCCTAGCATGTTAATTGAACGGCGGGATCCGGCGCCGGGTTCCGGCTCACACGCACGATGCGCTGTTGTTCACCCCGGGTGACTCGGGTCACGGTGGTTTGACGCGGGAGCGGATATCTAGCAGGTTCCCTCAGGAGACATCATGGAAGAACTCGCCACCCAGACCTACTGCCAGCGCGCCGCGCTGGAGCTCGTCGCGCTCCTGACCCACCAGCGTCGGCCGCGCGGGCGCCAGCGGCGTGACTCCGCCCTGCTGCGCCGGTTCGTTTCCGAGGTGCTCTCGGGCGGGCCGCCGGCCGACCGGCTGCAGGACGGGCCCTGGCACGTGTCCACCCGGCCCCTCAAGAAGCGGGGACGCGGCGGCCTCGATTTTATCCCGCTGGTTGAGCGGGGACAGACCACCATCATGGTCAACACGCCCCAGGAAGCCGAAGACCTGGTGGCGTTCCTCAACTTTTGCGGTATGGAGGAATTCACGATCCGGTAACCGGTCCGCTTGACTCCCGCCTGCCACCATCCTACGTTCGCAGTCTCCGCTTCATCGTGAAACGCATAGCCGGCGAAAGCCGGTGACGCAAAGCTACGGGTCCTCGAGCACCGGCCGAAGGACTCTCTCGCGCCGACTCACGACCGCCGAGCCACCACACGTTTCGCCCGCGTTGGCGCGCGGGAGAGGCGGGGCGGTGACTTCACGCGCCTCCCACCCAGTTCCAACGAAAGGACGACTCCGATGGGACATCTGCTTTCCAGCGGCCGGCGCGCCGCGCTCACAGCTCTGGCCTGCGCGATGGCGCTCGGCACCGTGTCGTGCAGCGACAACAACGATAACGGAAACGGTGCGGTGGGACCCGAGGGAAGCGCAAGCCTCCCGAGCTACGACCGGGTGAAGGTGGTGGTGGATTCGGTGCAGGGGTTGACCAACGGCGGGTTCGGGCTCGATATGTGGGCCACCGTGGTGGATCGCAGCGGGATCGTGCGGGTGATCGCGTTCTCCGGAGCCAAGGAGGGCGATCAGTGGCCCGCCTCCCGCGTCATTGCGGCGCAGAAGGCCAACACCGCGAACAGCCTCAGCCTGGACGGGCTGGCGTTGTCCACCGCCAACCTCTACAGCGCGGTACAGCCGGGGGGCAGCCTGTTCGGGCTGCAGGAGAGCAATCCGGTCAACACCGACGCGGCGTACGGCGGCAACGCCGACAACTACGGCACGACCAGCGACTACATGCTGGGCAAGCGAATCGGCGGGGTGAACGTGTTCGGCGGCGGGCTGGCGCTCTATGACGCGACCGGCGCCGTCATCGGCGCGATCGGGCTCAGCGGCGATTCGTCCTGCGCCGATCACGTGATCGCCTGGCGGGTTCGCCACGCGCTGGTGCTGGACTACATCCCCGGTGGCGTGGACCCCGCCAGCGGGACCGACAATATCGTGTTCGACATCGACGGGAGCGGCGCCAGCGCCAGCGGCTGGGGGCATCCGTCGTGCCCGCCCGACCCGGCCGCGGTGATCGCCATCGGCCAGGCGCTGCCCACCACCGATCCGGTCCGGCCCGTCCCCACGCAGTGAACCCGGCGCGCCGGCGGTCCGGAGCTCATCCGGCGCCGGCGCGGGTGCCATCCTCCGACCCCAGCACCGCTTCCAGCCGGCCGATCAGCTCGGCCTGCGCGGCGTTCATCTTGAGCCGGGCGGCCTGGGGCCCGAACCAGGCGCAGCGATCGACCTCGGGATAGGTGATCCACCGGCCCGAGGCCGGCGGCCACTCGGTGCGCGCGCTGTTGCTGGTGACCGCATCCGCCTCTGCGTCGCCCTCCCAGGCCCAGGCGTGGACCACCTTGCCCGCCTTCTGCCGCACGCTTCCCAGCGGCACGAACGGCGGCCGCGGCTGGATCCCCGTCTCCTCCTCGAACTCGCGGCACGCGCCCGCGAGCAGCTCCTCGCCTTCGTTCACGATGCCCTTGGGGATCGTCCAGGCCCCCGCGTCCCGGTCGCGCCAGAACGGGCCGCCGGGGTGTGCCAGGAAGACCTCGAGGCCGGCACCGCGGCGGAACAGCAGCAGTCCCGCGCTGACGTTGGGCCGCCGCCCGCGGCGGGAAGCAGTCGCGTCGCTCAATGCCCGTCCACCGCGGCGCGTGGCCCGCCGCCAGGTTTCCGGAGCAGGAAGACGGCCGGCGCGACGATCAGGAAGCTGACCAGCAGCAGCATCCAGGCATCGTTGTAGCTCAGCATCGAGGCCTGCCGCATGACCTGCTGGTCCAGCAGCGCGAGGGCACCGCGGTAGGCGACATCCGGCCCGTAGCCGTGCCGGATCAGGTTGGCCGTCAGGGCCTGGACCCGCTCATCCACCAGCCGCTGCCCCGGGATGACATTGGCGATCAGGTCCACCCGATGAATCTGGGTATGAACCGTGATGTAGGTGGCCAGGAT
>JBBRGH010000110.1:0-9088 GCA_038240915.1 Gemmatimonadales bacterium
AGCTGGGCTACGGCAAAGGCTATCGCTACGCCCACGACTCCCCGGAGGGGTATCTGCCGCAGGAGTACCTGCCGGACGAGCTCCGCGGGACCAGGCTGTACCAGCCGGGCCCGTTCGGGTACGAGAAGAAGGTGGCCGAGCGGCTGGAGTGGTGGGAGCGAAGGAAGGCGGCGGAGCGGGGGGCCGGGCCGGGTGGGGGCGCCCAGGATGAGGGAGAGGCAGATCGCACCGGGCAGAGCGAGGACGCGGACGGCGGGGGCGAGGGTTCGTAGTCACGGCTGCCGGCGTTAGACGCATCGGCGCTGGAGACGCCCGGAGGCCTGCACCGCCGGAGCGACACCGGTACCCGCAGTTATATTCCCGGGAGACGAAAGGACTGCCGTGCACCATCGCGTCGCCTCCGGGCTTCTCTCCGCCGTTCTGCTGGCCGGCTGCGCCGGACTGCCGGCCTACTTCAAGGATCCCGATCTCAAGCTGCAGCGGGCCGTCGTGCGCGGGGTGGGACTGTCGGGTGGCACCATGGACCTCGTGGTCGGCGTGTACAACCCCAACAGCTTCGACCTTCACGGTACCCGGCTGCAGGTGGGCCTCGACGTCGAAGGGTCCCATGTCGGCGACGTCGAGTACAGCAGCGACTTCCAGGTCCAGAAGGGCGACACGACCGCGGTGACCCTGCCGGTGCAGTTCACCTGGAACGGGCTGGCCGGCGCGGCGCGGACTGCCCTGGGAACCGGGGAGCTGCCTTACACGCTCACCGGCCAGCTCACGGTGGAGACGCCGTTCGGCGACCGCCGGATCCCGTTCACCCGCGAGGGGCGCGCGCCGTTGAGCCGTCTGGGACGCGCCCTCCCCATACCCGCCGGCCCCTAGAGGCCGGCCCAGGAGTTCCCATCAGGACACTGATCCAGGTTCGCGATCCGATCGAAAAGGCCGTGCTCGTGGCGGCCCCGCGCAAGGGGTCGAAGGACGCGCGCCACGTCAACGAACATCTCGAGGAGCTCACCCGCCTGGTGGACACGGCGGGCGCGGAAGTGGTGGGACGGATCTCGCAGCAGATCACGTCGCCCAGCCCGGCGACCTTGATCGGCGAAGGGAAGGTCGAGGAGGTCGCGGCGGCGGTGGCCGAATCGGGCGCCACGCTGGTGATCTTCGACGAGGAGCTGAGCCCGGTGCAGGGCGCCAACCTCGAGCGCGAGCTCAAGGTCCGCGTGATGGACCGCCCCGAGGTCATCCTCGACATCTTCTCCACCCGGGCCCGAAGTCACGAGGCCAAGCTCCAGGTCGAGCTGGCCCAGCTCGAGTACCTGCTCCCGCGCCTCACCCGGATGTGGACCCACCTCTCCCGTATCCGGGGCGGGATCGGCCTCCGTGGCCCGGGTGAAACCCAGCTGGAGACCGACCGCCGGATCATCCGCCAACGGATCCAGGGGCTCAAAGCCAAGCTCCAGGGCGTGGAACGGCACCGAGAAAACCTCCGTGCCGGGCGCGACCCGATGCTCAGCGTTTCGCTGGTCGGCTACACCAACGCCGGCAAGTCCAGCATTCTCCGCTCGCTGTCGGGGCAGCACGAGATCGTGGTGGAGGATCGGCTGTTCGCGACCCTCGACACGCTCACCCGCGAGGTCGAGCTGGGCGAGGGCCAGCGGGCCCGCATGACCGACACGGTCGGGTTCATCCGGAAGCTGCCGCACCATCTGGTCGCGAGCTTCCGCGCCACCCTCGAGGAGGCCCGGGCGGCGGACCTGCTGCTGCACGTGGTGGACTCGAGCCACCCGGACTGGGAAGGGCAAATGCGGGTGGTGGAGCGGGTGCTGGCCGAGCTGGATCTGGCCGACCGGCCGATTCTGGTGGTGTTCAACAAGATGGACGCCGTGGCCGATCCACTCAGCTTTGCCGCCCGGGTACGGGAGCTCTATCCCGACGCCATCACCACGTCGACCATGCGGACCGATGGGGTGGTGGCGCTCAAGGCCCGGCTCCGCGAGCTCGAGAGTGAAGGCCGGCCGACCGTCCGGGTCAAGCTGCCCGTGGCCGAGGGCGCGCGCGTCGCGTCGCTCTACCGGGAAGGCGAGGTGCTCGGCCGGGCGGACGGCGCGGACGCGGTGGAGCTTACCGTCCGGCTGCACCGGTGGCAGGTGGACCGGCTGCGGGGGGAGGGCGTGGCGGTGGAGGAGACTGGGGAGACGGGATTGCGGCGGGCCTTCGGGGCGTGAGGCAGGGGCAGGAGATGACGAAGGGGACCTGACCGGAGTCAGGCCCCCTTCGTTGCAGTCGGACGGACCGCGAAGGGGACAGCGATGCTGTCCCCTTCGTCGTCCTACTTGCCGCTGAGCACCTGCTCCAGGATGAGCCACCGATTCATGCCGGCGAACTTCTGGTGCATCTTGGTGGCCGGCGACGCCTCCTGCCCATCCTCTTCGATCTGCAGATCCGCCAGGGCGTCGATCCCGCTGTGGAGGAACTTGCGGAGGCCCTTCTCGAGCGCCATGCCGGCCGTCCGGAAGTTGAACAGGGTCGAGAACTGGAGAATGAAGCCCAGGTCGCCCAGCTGCTGATTGGTGATCAGGGTGCCGGCCTTCTTGGCCTTCCCGAAGTAGAGCGAGGGCGACAGGTTGAAGCCCAGCATCTGCTTGGGGTAATATTTCCGGACGCCCTCCGCGAACTCCCGTGGCTGATCGAGCTCGGTGTTGTTGAACTCGGGCCAGATCACGTCCACGCCCAGCTCGGCCGCTTCCAGCGCGTCGTCAATGGCCATCTTCACCCCACCTGGCTCCTGATCCGGCAGGGCACCGTCGATCGAGTCGGTCCGGGCGATGATGACGATGTCCACCCCGGTGGCTTCGGCCGCGGCCTTGATGGCCTTGAGCTTGGCCAGCCACACGGTGCGGGGCACCAGGACCTTGTTCCGCTTCTGCTTGCCGACGTTGACGATGTGGCCGCAGGTCCGGTTGGACGGATCCTGGTTCTCGAGGTGCACGCCCCCGGCGCCGACCCGGATCAGCTCGGTGGCCAGGGTGAAGGTCTGGGTCGGACCGCCGAAGCCGGCTTCCATGTCCACGAACGCGGGCGGCGCGGAGAGCTTGTCCTTGCCCTCGCTGTCGAACCAGCGCGTGTTCCGGGCGCCCTCGATCCCCTTCCGCATCTCCAGCACCAGCTCGACCATCTGGTGCGACTGATAGATGCCGATGTCGGGGTACATGCTCTTGGTGGCGGCCAACTGCCAGCCGCTGCCGTAGAGGGTCTTGAAGCCGAGCGAGGTCATGATTGCCGAGGTGAACGCGTCGTAGGCCCCGGCCGTATGGACGAAGGACTTGGCGTCCCGCGCTTCGTGGAGGATCCGGCGGAGCTTGTCGGCCGGGACTTCCGCCTCGGGCGGGGCGAACAGCCGACCCACCTCCTCGGCGGGATAGGAAATCTTCGACGACACCGGGGCGGTGGCAGTGGCCATGGGCTCTCTCCTTCAGATGGATCGCGGCGCCGCCGCGGAGAGCGGGCGCCGCTCGTCCCGACCCGGGGCTGCGCGGGCGGGCGACCGTTTGTGAAACTATTCACAATATGGCGAGACGTCCCGCGTCGCGCCAGACCCCCCAAGTCTGGTGGCCGGGACCGGACGGCGCAATTCCTTGCTGGGTCGGGGCCTGCTTATACTTCCGCGTCCGAAACTCGTCCCCGCCACCTGGGCGCCCATGTTCATCACCAAGCCGTTCGTCCGCGATCGCAGAATCCGGTTCGCTCTGGTGGGGTGCGGCCGGATCTCCGCCAACCATTTCGACGCGCTCGATCGGCACAAGGAGCGGGCGGAACTGGTGGGCGTGTGCGACATCGACCCCGAGGCACTGGCCCGGGCGGTCGAGCGGACCGGGGCCCCCGGCTTCCCCTCGCTGGACGCGCTCCTGGCCGGCACCGACGCCGACATCGTCATCCTCAGCACGCCGAGCGGCCTCCACGCCGACCAGGCGATCCAGGTGGCCGGGGCGGGTCGGCACGTGATGACCGAGAAGCCGATGGCCACCCGCTGGCGCGACGGCAAACGGATGGTCCAGGCCTGCGACCAGGCCGGCGTCCACCTGTTCGTGGTCAAGCAGAACCGGCGGAACGCCACCCTGCAGCTGGTGAAGCGGGCGGTGGACAAGAAGCGCTTCGGCCGGATCTACATGGTGAACATCAACGTCTTCTGGGCCCGGCCCCAGTCGTACTACGACAGCGCGGCCTGGCGGGGGACGTGGGAGTTCGATGGCGGCGCCTTCATGAACCAGGCCAGCCACTACGTGGACCTGCTCGACTGGCTGATCGGTCCGGTGGAGAGCGTCCAGGCCTACACGGCCACGCTGGCCCGGAACATCCAGGTGGAGGACACCGGTGTGGTGAGCGTCCGCTGGCGGGCCGGCGCGCTGGGCAGCATGAACGTCACGATGCTGACGTATCCGAAGAACCTAGAGGGCTCGATCACGATCATCGGCGAGAAGGGGACCGTGCGGATCGGGGGCGTGGCGGTGAACCGGATCGAGCACTGGGCGTTTGCCGATGACGATCCAGACGACGCGACCATCGAGCAGGTGAGCTACGACACCACGTCGGTCTACGGCCTCGGCCATCCGGTCTACTACGACAACGTCATCAAAGCGCTCCGCGGCGAGGAGGCGCCGGCCACCGATGGCCGCGAGGGACTCCACTCGCTCGAGATCCTGATCGCGACCTACATCTCCGCGCGCGACGGGCGCCGCGTCGCGCTACCGCTTGAGGTCTGAGCCGCGATGAACGGTCGGGCCGTGGGCCGCAAGGGGATCATCCTGGCCGGCGGGTCGGGCACCCGCCTCCATCCGGTCACCCGCGCCGTCTGCAAGCAGCTGCTCCCCATCTACGACAAGCCGATGATCTACTACCCGCTGAGCACCCTCATGCTCGGCGGGATGCGCGAGATCCTGCTGATCTCGACCCCACAGGACCTGCCGGCTTTCGAGCGGCTGCTTGGCGACGGATCGCAATGGGGCCTCTCGCTCTGCTACATGGTTCAGCCATCCCCGGACGGCCTGGCCCAGGCATTCCTGCTCGGTCGTGACTTTCTCGGCGGGTCCCCGAGCTGCCTCGTGCTCGGAGACAACATCTTCTACGGCGGGGACCTGAGCGCTACGCTGCAGCGGGCCGCGGCGCGGAAGGAGGGCGCCACCGTGTTCGGCTACCACGTGCAGAACCCGTCCGCGTACGGTGTCGTCGAGTTCGACGCGAACGGCAAGGTCGTGGGTATCGAGGAGAAACCCGCGCGCCCGCGCTCGAGCTACGCGGTGACCGGCCTCTATTTCTACGACGGGCGCGTGGCGGAGATCGCCGCCGGGATCCGGCCCTCCGCCCGGGGCGAGCTCGAGATCACCGACGTCAACGCGAGGTACCTCGCCCTCGGGGCGCTCGACGTCGAGATCCTCCGCCGGGGCACCGCATGGCTCGACACCGGCACGCACGAGTCGCTGCTGCAGGCCGGCCAGTTCATTCAGACCATCGAGGAGCGCCAGGGACTCAAGATCGCCTGCCCGGAGGAGATCGCGTACCGGATGGGCTACATCGACGGCGAGCAGGTGGCCCGGCTGGCGCAGCCGCTGGTGAAGACGACGTACGGTCAGTACCTGCTGCGCATGCTGCAGGACCCCCGCCATCTGTGATCGTCACCCCGACGGCCATTCCGGACGTGCTCCTGGTGCAGCCCACCGTCCATGGGGACCCGCGCGGCTTCTTCGTCGAGACGTGGCACGAGGCGCGCTACGCCGCTGCCGGCATCCCCGCCTCGTTCGTGCAGGACAACCACAGCCGGTCGGCGCGCCATACCCTTCGCGGACTCCACTACCAGATCGAGCAGGCGCAGGGCAAGCTGGTACGCGCGGCCTCCGGCGCCGTGTTCGACGTCGTCGTGGACCTCCGACGCTCCTCGTCCACGTTCGGCCGGTGGGTGGGCGCGGTGCTCAGCGACGAGAACCATCATCAGCTCTGGATCCCCCCAGGCTTCGCGCACGGATTCTACGTCCTGACCGCCTCGGCCGATCTCATGTACAAGTGCACCCGACTCTATGCTCCGGCGCACGACCGCGCGCTCCGCTGGGACGACCCGCGCGTCGCGATCGCGTGGCCGCTCGTGGACGCCGCGCCGCCGATCCTGTCCCCCCGGGACGCGGCCGCGCCCGGACTGCGGGACGCCGAGACCTTTCCGTGACGCCAGGCGGGCGCGCGCTCATCACCGGTGCCGGCGGGCAGGTGGGTCTCGAACTGCAGGAGACCGTACCCCAGGGCTGGACGATCACGGCCTGCCGTTCCGACGAATTGGACGTGACGCGTCCGGAGGCGGTCCAGGCGGCATTCGAGCGGTACCGGCCGACCGTGGTCCTCCACACCGCCGCCTACACCGCCGTGGATGCCGCGGAGACGGCGGCCGACCGGGCGGACGCCGTCAACACACGCGGGACGGCCCACGTCGCCGACGCGGCGCGTGGGGTGGGCGCGCGGATGGTGCTGCTCTCGACCGACTTCGTGTTCGACGGCGCGCAGGGGCGCCCCTACCTTCCCGACGATCCCCCCGCGCCGCTCGGTGTGTACGGCCGGACAAAGCTCGCGGCCGAGCGGGAGGCGGCGCGCATCCTGGCCACCGAGGCCCTCGTCATCCGGACCGCCTGGGTGTACTCCCGGCATGGCCGGAACTTCGTCCGCCGGATGCTCGGGCTGATGGCCGAGCGCAGTGAGATCGGCGTGGTGGCCGACCAGGTCGGCACGCCAACCTGGACCCGGTCGCTGGCCAAGGCGCTCTGGGCGGCCGCGGCGCGGCCGGACCTGAGCGGCGTGCTGCACTGGACCGACGCCGGCGTGGCCAGCTGGTACGATTTCGCCGTCGCGATCCAGGAGGAAGCGCTGGCCGTCGGGCTGCTGACGCGCCCGGTGCCCGTGCGTCCGCTCCGGACCGGGGAGTTTCCGACGTCGGCCACGCGCCCCTGTTTCAGCGTGCTCGAGAAGGCCGGCAGCTGGGCCGCGCTCGGCCTGACGCCACCGCACTGGCGGGTCAACCTCCGGCGGATGCTGGAGGGCCTGGCTCGTGGCTAGCCTCCTGGTGACCGGCGGCGCCGGGTTCATCGGCGCAAACTTCGTCCACCACTGGCTGGCGGGGCATCCGGGCGACCGGGTCGTGGTTCTGGACGCCCTGACCTACGCGGGGAACCTCGCCAGCCTGGAGCCGGTGCGCGGCCGACCGGAGTTCGTATTCCACCACGGCGACATCCGGACGCCCGGCCTGGCCGAGACGCTGCTGCGCGAGCACGCGGTGACGACGATCGTTCACTTCGCGGCCGAATCGCACGTGGATCGCTCGATCCAGGGGCCGGACGCGTTCATCGAGACCAACGTGCTGGGCACGCACGAGCTGCTGAAGGCCGCGCGCCTGGTCTGGCTCGACGAGGGTATCGGACGCGGTGCGGTCCGCTTTCATCACGTCTCGACCGACGAGGTGTACGGCTCGCTAGGCCCGGACGACCCGCCGTTCACCGAGGGGACGCCCTACGCGCCGAATTCTCCCTACGCCGCCTCCAAGGCCGCCTCGGATCACCTCGTCCGTGCCTATCACCACACGTACGGCCTGCCCGTCACCACCAGCAACTGCTCGAACAACTACGGGCCGTATCACTTCCCGGAGAAGCTGATCCCCCTGATGCTGGTCCACGCACTCGAGGGTCGGCCCCTGCCGGTCTACGGCGACGGTCTGAACGTGCGTGACTGGCTGTACGTGGCGGATCATTGCCGGGCGGTGGAGCTGGTCGTGACGGCCGGCAGGGTGGGCGAGACCTACAATGTCGGCGGCCACAACGAGTGGACGAACGTGGATATCGTCCGGCTGCTCTGCCGGCTGCTGGATCAGGCCTTGGGGGCCGATGGCGCCCTGGCCGCGCGGTTCCCTCGGTCGCCTGCGGCCGCCGGACGGCCCACCGAATCGTTGGTGACTTTCGTCCAGGACCGACCGGGGCACGACCGGCGCTACGCGATCGACGCCGGCAGGATCGAGCGCGAGCTGGGCTTCGTGCCGGCCGAGAGCTTCGAGACGGGGATCCGCCGGACGATCGAGTGGTTCCTGGCGAACGAGCGGTGGTGGCGGGGCGTGATGGACGGCAGCTATCGCGAGTGGATCGCGCGCTGGTATGGTGGCCAGGGGCGAGCGGGGGGCGCCTGAGCCGATTGTCTGGCCTCGACGGCCGGGGTATACTTAGCCGGTCTAGTGCGGGAACCCGCTGGCACGCTTGATCTTATCGGTTGCACACCCGCCTCTCGAGGAGGAGCGGTCTCCACCGTGGCCATCCTTCCGGCATCCGCCGTGTCTCCTGTCCCGACACCTTCCGCGTTGGCCGATACGGCCGGATCCTGCCGAATCTGTGGCTCCCGTACATGGCAGCTGCTGTACCAGGGTCCCATCCGGCGTGGCCGGGTCGGCAACGTCACGCCCGAATCATCGCGGGTACTGCGCTGCGGCGGCTGCGGGGCCGGATTTCTGGCGATGGCGGACCGGATCGACTACGAATCGGCCGAGTACCGCACGCTGGTGGATGGGGACGCGACGCCCGAGCGCTACCGGGCGCTCCATGACGGGGAGCAGGCCGACAAGCTCCGGTTGCTGGGGACGTCCGCGGTCCGGGGCAAGATGGTCGCGGATGTCGGCTGCGGGGCGGGCTCGTTCCTGGACCTCGTGAAAGGCATGGCGGCCGGAACGCTCGGGATCGAGCCGACCGCGACCTACCACGAAACGCTCCGGGCCCATGGGCATGTGGTGGTGCCTTACGCCGCGGACGCCGCCCCGGACTGGCGTGGCCGGGTGGACACGGCCGTGTGCTTCAGCGTGATCGAGCACGTGGACGATCCGGTCGCCCTGCTGCGCGACGTGCGGACCTTGCTGCGGCCGGGCGGCACGCTTCTGATCAGTACGCCCAATCTCCGGGACTGGATGCTCGAGGCGCTCCCGGCGGACTACGGGGCGTTCTTCTACCGGACCGGCCACACCTTGTACTCCGACGCGGCCAGCCTCGCGAGGCTCGGGCCCGCGGCCGGGTTCGCCGAGTGCGAGGTGCGGTCC
>JBBRGH010000111.1:0-9060 GCA_038240915.1 Gemmatimonadales bacterium
GCCGCTCAGGTACACCTGGTTGTCGGCGAAGTAGCCTTCCTCAGCCGTGGCGCCGTTCCGCAGGTCGGACTTCATCGAGGCCAGGTACGCCTTCTCCTTGGTGCTGGCGAACTTCGGGATCGCGATCGCGGCCAGGATGCCGATGATGACCACCACGATCAACAGCTCGATCAGGGTAAAGCCCTTGCGATTCTGCATACTTCCTCCGGGTGAGTGAACGGCGACGGGGGCCGTGCCGACGGTGACCGAGCTGGCTGTCGGACGTCCCGGAGGAAGGCAACACATATGCCAGCCATCGGTTGTGCCACGTAAAGCCATGTTGTCCCTGTGGCTTGGCGGAACGCGGACCAACGTTGCACGCGGCGGGACCGGAGCCCGACGGTGGGATTCTGCAAGGGCCCGGTGCCGTCGATCTTCCTGCGAGCATGGAAGTGAGCCCCCACCGAACCCGAAATCGTAGCGAGGGGCCCTGTTGCACCGTCCAGCCATGCCCACCCCGGGCCACCTATCGACCGTCAAACAACCCGAAGTGCAGTCCATTGCATACTTCTTGCTTCCGATCACCCCGCATCCCGCGCCCGACTCGACCCGCCCGGCACACTCGAACCGAGAGTCCTCATGATCCGCGTTCTCTGTCTCCTGTTCGTGCTGTCCGGAGCCGCCGGACTGATCTACGAATCCATCTGGACCCGCTACCTCGGCCTCTTCGTCGGCCACGACGCCTACGCCCAGATCGTGGTGCTGGTCATCTTCCTGGGCGGGATGTCGGCCGGGGCGATGGCGGTCAGCCGCCGGGGACACCGGCTGGCGAATCCGCTGCTGGGCTACGCGCTGGTCGAGCTCGCCGTCGGGTGCATCGGGCTGGTCTTTCACGACCTGTTCGGGTGGGTCACCAGCCTGGCCTACGGCTCCATCTACCCCGCCCTCGCCGGCAGTGCCGCGCTGCCCCTGGCCAAGTGGGCCCTGGCGAGCGCTCTGATCCTGCCCCAGTCCATCCTCCTCGGCGCCACCTTTCCCCTCATGAGCGCCGGGGTGCTTCGGCTCGCTCCCTCACGGCCCGGGCGAACCCTGGCCCTGCTCTACTTCGCCAACAGCCTCGGCGCCGCGGGGGGCGTGCTGCTCGCGGGGTTCTATCTTGTCTCGCTGGCCGGCCTGCCCGGTACGCTAGTTACCGCCGCGATGCTCAACCTGGGCGTGGGCCTCCTGACGATCGGGGTGGGCGCAGCCTCCCGCCAGCACTCACCCCAGGGCCCCCTCGCGGTGACGATCCCGGTCGAGCCGACGGCGGAGGGCGGCTCGGCCGGACTCGAGCGCCTGATGCTGGGGGCGGCATTCGGGACGGCGGTGGCGTCCTTCATCTACGAGATCGCCTGGATCCGGATGCTCTCGCTGGTGCTGGGCAGCGCCACCCACTCGTTCGAACTGATGCTCTCCGCCTTCATCCTCGGCATCGCGCTGGGCGCGCTCTGGATCCACAGCCGGGCCGATGCCCTGCCCGACCCGGCCCGCACGCTCGGCATCGTCCAGTGGGTCATGGGCAGCCTGGCGCTGGCGACCCTGCCGCTCTACGGCGCGTCGTTCGGCTGGGTGGCCTCCCTCCTGGCCACGTTCGCGAAGACCGATCCGGGCTACGCCGGGTTTACCGCTTCCCGTTACGCGATCTGCCTGGTGATCATGGTTCCGGCCACCTTCTGCGCCGGGATGACCCTGCCGCTGCTGACACGGACGCTCCTGGGCGCCGGCTTCGGCGAGCGTTCGATCGGCGCCGTGTACGGCTGGAACACGCTGGGGTCCATCGTCGGGGTGGTGCTGGGCGGCCTCGTCCTGCTGCCCTTGCTCGGGCTCAAGGGCATGCTGCTGGCCGGCGCCGGCCTGGACATGGCCATCGGGGTGGTGCTGCTGAGCCGGAGCTCGCGCCGGGACCGCGGCGGCCGCCAACTGGTGCTGGCGGCGGCCGTGGGAGCGGCGGTGGTCCTGCTCTTGGCGGGAGTAGGGGTGCGGCTTGACCGGGACCTGATGATCAGCGGCGTGTACCGGCTCGGGACTATGCCGGAGCCCGGCGCCCTGGAGACCGAGTTCTACCGCGACGGGCGCACTGCCACGGTCTCCGTGGTACGCGGCCGGTCCGACGACCGGCTGTTCCTGGCCACCAACGGCAAAACCGACGCCTCCCTCGGGCCCGACTGGCGCCGGCCCTGCGATGCGACGTCCGGCCGGCCGGCCCTCGGGAGCGATGCCGCCACCCAGACCCTGCTTCCCCTGGTGACGCTGGCGCACGTCCCGGCGGCGCGCTCGGCCGCGGTGATCGGGTTCGGCTCGGGCATGTCGTCCCACGTGCTGCTGGGGAGTCCGCGGCTGCAGCAGTTGGTCACCATCGAGATCGAGCCGTTGATGGTGCAAGGCGCGCGGAGCTTTTATCCGGTCAACCGCCGGGTGTACGACGACCGCCGCTCCACCGTGGTGCTGGACGATGCCAAGTCCTACTTCGCCTCGCAGCACCGGCGGTTCGACCTGATCCTCTCGGAGCCCTCCAATCCCTGGGTGAGCGGGGTGTCCGGACTGTTCACCACCGAATTCTATGGGCGGGTGAGCCGCTACCTGACGGACGACGGCGTCTTCGGCCAGTGGATTCACACCTACGAGCTGGACGACCCGCTGGTGACCAGCGTGCTGGCCGGCATCCACCGGAACTTCCGGGCGTACGACGTCTTCCTCGTCGCCGGGGGCGACCTGCTGATCGTGGCCGCCAATCAGCCCCAGCTGCCCCGCCCCGACTGGTCGGTGGTGGAGCTGCCGGACGTGCGACAGGACCTGTGCCACTTCCGCCCGCTCACGCCGGACGCGCTCGACAACCTCCGGCTGATCGGCCGGCGAGCGCTGGCCCCGCTGCTGGACGACTACCCGCAGCCCAATTCGGACTACTACCCGGTGCTCGATCTCGGCGCCGAACAGCGGCGCTTCCGACGCGACCAGGCCGTGGGGTTCGAGGCCCTGTCGGCCGATTGGCACAACTTCCTGGCCTCGATCGACGGCGTGCGCTCGCCGGCGACCGAGGACCCGCTGGCCCGCCTGCCGGAGACGCCGCGGGTGAACGCGCGGGCGGTGGACGCGTACCTCCGGAGCCGGGCGGCCGCCCCGGGCGCCGATACCTCGGCCGACTCCCGGGTGCGGGAAGCCAGCTTTGCGCTCCGGCAATGGGAGAGCTCACTGGCCTCGAACCGCGCCCCGACCGACTGGGAGCTCTGGTCGCAGGACAAGATGATGGTGGACCGCTATCACATCGCGGCCACGGCCGGGGTGGTGGACACCGCCCGGGACGGCCAGGCGGCGCGCTTCCTCGAGCGCCACGACGCGCCGCCCGTGGTGCGCGACCTGCTGGCCTTCCGCCACGGTATCCAGGCGTGGGACTTCGTCCAGGCCGCGGCCGCCGCGGAGCGCCTGCTGCCGGCGGTGGTCGAGCAACGCCGCTGGATTGCGCCCGACGAGCTGAGAGACGGCGCGGTAATGGCCTGCCTCCACACCGGCAACGTGGCGGGGGCGCGGAAATTCCTGGATGCGCTGGGCCGGTTCAGCACCCGCCGCCCGGGGGACCTCCGTTCGGAGCTCCTGAGCGCCTACGTCCGGACGGCCGAGCGGGCCAAGCTGGCCGCGCGGTAGCGCGCGGCCTCCGCCGAGCGGCGGACCGCTAGGCGCATCGGGCCTCCCCATCCACCGTTGCCGGCGCCACCGGGGCGACCCCGATGAAGATGGCGCAGGTCTTGGTGGTGGCACTGTGGGTGGCGACGGCGCTCCAGCCGGTGCCGGCCGTGGCGGTAAAGGTGACGGTGATCTCGGGTGACGGCGTGTAGTCGCCCATGGGGGTCAGCGGGGTGGCCACGCCGGCCTTGTTGGTGGCGGTGCCGCTCAGGTAGGTCTGGTAGTCCGCGAAATAGCCCTCCTCCGCCGTGGCGCCGTTCCGAAGATCGGACTTCATCGCGGCCAGGTACGCCTTTTCCTTGGTGCTGGCGAACTTCGGAATGGCGATCGCGGCCAGGATGCCGATGATGACGACCACGATCAACAGCTCGATCAGGGTGAACCCGGTACGGCTCTGCATACGCCCTCCGATGGGATGAACGGCGACGCGCCAGGGTGCCGCGGGCGCGCCGGAGGGACCGTCGCGGGTCCCTGCGCGGTCATCTTAGGAGAGACGGGCCCAACGATCGGGATCGGTTTTCGGCGGGAGACGGCCGGGAACTGCGGCCGCCCTCGGGGCTACGCCTTCACTTCGACCTGCTCCTCGTAGCGGCTCAGCTTCCGGTAGAGCGTGCTCGGGTCGATGCCCAGCACCTCGGCCGCCCGGGTCTTGTTGCCGCCCTCCGCCTGGAGCACCCACATGATGTAGGCCCGCTCGATCACCTCGAGCGTGGGGTTCCGGTAGGACCGCTCGGCCACCAGCGGCTCCTTCCGCCGCTTGGTGATCCGCTCGGGGAGGGAGGCCGCCTCGATCAGGTTGCCGCGGCTCAGCACCGTGGCGTGCTCGAGGGCGTTTTCCAGCTCGCGCACGTTGCCGGGCCACTCGTACACCATCACGGCGTCGAGCGCCTCGGACGCCAGCGCCTTGGGATCGGTGCCGGCCTCGGTGCCCAGGTTCTGGAGGAAGGACTCGATCAGGAGCAGCAGGTCGTCCCGGCGGTCGCGGAGGGGCGGCAGGTTGAGGGCGATCACGTTGAGCCGGTAGAACAGGTCCGAGCGGAAGTTGCCGCGGCGGATCTCCTCCTCCAGATCGCGGTTGGTGGCGGCGATGATCCGGACGTCCACCGGGATGGCCTCGGTGGCGCCGACCGGGATCGCCTCCCGCTCCTGCAGCACCCGGAGCAGCTTGACCTGGAGCGACGGCGGCATCTCGCCGACCTCGTCGAGGAAGAAGCTCCCGCCCCGAGCCGCCGCGAACAGCCCCTGCTTGTCCCGCACCGCGCCGGTAAAGCTGCCCTTCACGTGCCCGAACAGCTCACTCTCGAGCAGGTTCTCGGGCAAGGCCCCGCAGTTGATGGAGAGGAAGGGCCCGTCCGTCCGGTTGGAGAGATTGTGGACGTAGCGGGCGACGACCTCCTTGCCGGTGCCGCTCTCACCCTGGATCAGCACGGTCGAGTCGGTCGGGGCCACGTGCTCGGCCAGCTTGAGCAGCTCGAGGAAGCGCTTGGACTTCCCGATGGGGCGGGAGACCGTGCTCTTGTCGCGGCGGCGGATCTCCTGCTTGAGCTGCTTGTTCTCCACCCGGACCGCGCGGAACTCGCAGGCCCGCCGCAGAATGGCCACCAGCTCGTCGTTGCTAAAGGGCTTCTGGATGTAGTAGAAGGCGCCCGAGTTGACCGCGCCGATGGCACTCTGGAGCGAGGCCTGGGCGGTCATCAGGATGACCGGCGTCATCGGGTCCTGCTCCCGGGCGGCGGTCAGGATGTCGAGCCCCGAGACCTGGGGCATCCGGACGTCGGACAGAATGAGGTCGTGGGTCCCGGTCCGGATCTGCTCCAGCCCCGCCTTCCCGCCCTGGGCCGTGGTCACCTCGAATCCCTCGTTCCGGAGCAGGATCCGGAGGGTATCGAGAATGCCCGATTCGTCGTCCACCACGAGGACCGAAGGCTTGTTGCTCATGCGGCATCCTCCGCCATCATCTTGGCGGGAAGAAAGATTGTGAAGGTCGTGCCCCCGCCCGGTCCCGACTCCACCAGGACCAGCCCCCGGTGGGCCTGCACCGCGCGCTGCACGATCGCGAGCCCCAGCCCACTGCCCCCGGGCCGCCCGGAGACGAACGGGTTGAACAGCCGTTCGCGGATCTCCGGCGGAATGCCCGGGCCGTCGTCCCGCACCTGCAGCCGCACCGCGTGATCGAGATTGGTGCCGTGCGGGATGTCGGCTCCCTGCACCGCCGCCACGCTGACCGTGATCCGGATCGGGCCCCGGGCGTTCTGGACCGCGTTGAGCACCAGGTTGGCAATGACCCGGTGGAGCAGGTCCTCGTCGCCGTCCATGATGGTACGGCCGCCCTCGATGGCGAGCACCGCGTCGGGCCGGCAGTCGGGGTGGGCCCGGATCAGCCGGACCACCGCTACCACCACGGCATGGATGTCGAGCGGCACCAGCTGGGTGGCCCGGACCCGGGCGAAGTCGAGAAACTCGCTCAGCAGCCGGCTCAACCGGTCGCTTTCGCGGACGATGAGGGCGGCCAGGAAGCGCTCGTCGTCGTCGGCGTGCTTGGACCGGGCGAGCTGCTCGACCGAGCTCCGGATCGAGGCCAGCGGGTTCCGAATCTCGTGCGCCAGCGAGGCGCTGAGCGCCGCCACCGACTCCAGCCGCTCGGCCCGGGCCTGCAACTCCTGCACTTCCTTCAGGTCGGAGATGTCGGTGAAGATGGCCGTGACCGACGGCGCCTCCTGGGCCTCCTGACGGAACGTGGTCGTACTGAGGCCAATAGGAAAGATGCGCCCGCCTTGGTGCATCACCATCCCCTCGCCCCGGCTGATCTTTCGGCCGTTCCGGATGCCGGCCACGACCGCCGCCCACAGCTCCGACGAGCGGACCTTGAGCTGGTCCAGCACCGGCTGGCCGAGCAGCACCTCGCCGTCGAGGTCGAGCAGCTTCTGGCCGGTCGGGTTGAGGAACGCCAGCCGCCCCATCCCGTCCACCGTCAGCACGCCCGAGCGGATGTTGCGGAGGATGTCGTCGGCCTCGAGCCGGACCCGCTTGAGCTCGATCGCGAGCGTCTCCTGCTCCATTCCGGCCTCGCGCAGGCGGTGGCCCAGCACCGCCACGATCGCGAACACCATGTTGAACACCACCACCTGGGCCCAGAAGGCCACGTCCAGGGCACCGGACCGAGTGTAGAACGCGTCGCCCAGGAACAGCGCCGAGGCGACCACGGCGGTGACGGAGCCCCAGGTGGGGGGCATGAGGAGCGCGTAGGCCGCGACCGCCAGGACGTACAGCGCCGGAAAGGCCGACTGGGGCTGGCCGGCGAAGTGGACGATGGTGGTGATGACGCCCAGATCCACCAGCGCCTGGACCAGGAGGAAGCCGTTGCCGATCGGCCCGTTCCGGAGAAACACCCGCCACGCCCCATAGCCGGTGAACAGCAGGGCGATGACGACCGCGACGGTGACGAGGAACGATTCCTGGGGCCGCTCGGTCCAGACCAGTCCGGCCCCGAGCAGGATGCCCACCGAGAGCACCAGCCGTCCGACGAAGAGCCAGGACAGGAGGGTGCGCTGGTCGGGCAGGGTGCTTCGACCGACCCGACGGCGATCAGGCATGGTCTCCTACAGGACTCGGCGTGGGCACGGGGGGATTGGCCGAAGATAGAAAGACGGGCCTATCATTACAATCCATATGACATGGCTCGTCTACGTCGCCCGCTGTGGTGACGGCACGCTCTACACCGGCATCACGACCGATCCGGCCCGGCGGGAGGCGGCCCACAATACCGGGCGGGGCGCGGCTTATACCCGGTCGCGCCGGCCGGTGCGCCTGATCCACCTGGAGCGGGCGGCCAACCGCGGCGCCGCCCTCCGCCGCGAGCTCGAGATCAAACGGCTGACCCGTCCCCAGAAGGAGCATCTGGTGTCCCGCTCGACTGCCCGCCGGCCCGGCGAGGGGCCCGAGTTCCGCGGGTTCCGGCCTGCGGCGCTGACGTTTCTCCGGCGCCTGGCCCGCCACAACACCAGGGAGTGGTTCGAGCGGAACCGCGCCCTCTACGAGACCGAGGTGCGCGACCCGCTCCGGAGCCTGGTCGAGGAGATGGATGTCCGGCTGGCCCGGATCGCGCCCGAGATCACCGGCGACCCGCGGCGCTCGGTCTTCCGGATCCACCGGGACGTGCGCTTCTCGGCGGACAAGTCGCCCTACAAGACCAACGCGGCCTGCCAGTTCTACCACCACGACGCGGGACGCGGCGCGGGACAGGACGCGGACGGTGCCGGGGCGGGACTCTACGTTCAGGTGGCCGACGGGGAATGCTTCGTGGCGGGCGGCATCTGGATGCCGGCGCGGGCGGCGCTCGCGCGCATACGCCAGGCGCTGTCGGAGGATGCCGGCGGCCTGGAGCGGATCCTCGAGGCGCCCGCGTTCCGGCGGCGCTTCAAGGCGCTCGACCGGGAGGCCATGCTCACCCGTCTGCCCCGCGGGTACGAGGACGGGCACCCCGCGGCGCGATGGCTTCGCTACAAGTCCTTCACGGCGACGCGGCCCCTCACCGAGCGCCAGGTGACTAGCCCCCGGCTCCCCGCACTCCTCCAGCGCGACTTCGCCACGCTGATCCCGCTGGTGCGCTGGCTCAATGCCGCCATCGGATACCCGCCCTGGGAGCGCCGGTACTGAGGCGCCGCTCGACCGCCCTAGCGGGGCCTCTCCCGCCCCAACTCTCCCCCGCTCACCTGCTTCGTCTCGCCGAGGTTCGGGCGGGTGCCGGTCACCATCCCCTTCAGCACCTCGAACAGGATCAGCGGCCGCGGCTTGTCCTGCTTGAGGTAGGTCACCGAGTCGACGTCCACCAGGATGAGCGCGATGCGCGGATCATCGGGGCCGCCGTCGCGGACGTCGCCCTCGTCGCCGAACCACGCCTTCCAGTCGGGTTGGTACAGCTCCGCGATCGCCAGCCGATCCTGCGACACGGCCGCGGTGCCACTCACCGACACCCACTCCTTGGTCCGGTCGCGATAGTAGGCCAGGTTGACGTGGGCGTCCTGGTCGAGGTCGTCGAGCTTGTGCGATTCGATGTCGGTGACGAACCAGAGATCGGTGCCTTCCGCCTGCGTCTGGGTAGCCATCGGGCGCGAGATGAGCTGTCCGTCGGCGCGGCGCGTGGTGAACATGGCGATCTCGATGCCGTCGATGAGCTGGTAGAGGTCGTCGATCTTCTTGTCGGCGCGGTCCGTCATGGGTCGAGCTCTCTCCGGTATGGCGTGATCGGGTGGGTGGTGGCTGGCGTCAGCGGTGTGCGGTCCCGCCGACCTGCGCGCACATCTCCAGCACGGGGCGGGTCGACCACCGGGGAAGCCGTCCGGTGCAGATGTGCTTGCCGAACGG
>JBBRGH010000112.1:0-8998 GCA_038240915.1 Gemmatimonadales bacterium
CGTCCAGGAGGGCCTCGACCATCCCAACGTCCGGTTCCTGGCCAAGCCGTTCACCCGCTCGGAGCTGATGCAGCGAGTCGAGGCGCTGCTCCGGGCAGATCCGGCGGCCGATCGGTCGCCGACGTCGCCCGGCCAGCGATCGAGCTAGCTCAGATTCCTCCGGCGGGCTCGCCCGGCATCCCTCGCGCCAGCTGGCGGTCGCGGCATCGAGATCGCCCGACACCGCGAAGGCCTCCCGGGCCTGCTCCACCGCCCTCGGCGAGGCGGCCGGTCCGGGCCTGGCCGCGCTCGGGTCGCTCAGCGTTTCCCGCAGGCGCAGCCACCACTCCACCACGTCGGCTGACTTGGACAGGCAATGGCCGGCGCTCCTGCCCAAGCCAGACACCCGCGCCCCCGATATCTTCGAGCATGACGCCTGATGCGGTGGTCGTCGGCTCCGGGCCCAATGGACTGGCTGCTGCCATCGTCCTGGCCCGGGCTGGCCTCCGGACTTTGCTGCGCGAGGCCCAGACGACGGCAGGCGGTGGGCTCCGGTCGGCCGAGCTGACCCTGCCCGGCTTCACCCACGACGTCTGCTCCGCGGTGCATCCGCTGGCGCTGTCCTCCCCGTTCTTCCGGACCCTTCCCCTCGATCGTCGCGGCCTGGAGTGGATCCAGCCGCCGGCTCCGCTGGCTCATCCCCTGGACGACGGCACCGCCGCCCTCCTTGAGCGATCGCTTGACCAGACCGCCCGCGGGCTCGGCGCCGGGGGCGAGGACTGGCGCCATCTGGTCGGCCCGTTCGTTCCGGCCTGGTCCGAGCTGGCCGAGGACGTGCTGGCGCCCCCGCTCCATCTCCCGCACCACCCGGTGCTGATGGCCCAGTTCGGCCGCCACGCGATTCGGCCCGCGGCCAGCCTCGCCCGTGGACTCGGCAGCACCGCTGCCCGCGCCCTCTTCGCCGGGAGCGCCGCCCACTCGTTCCTCGCGCTCGACGCGTGGGGCACCGGCGCTTTCGGACTGCTGCTCTCGATCGCCGGGCACGCGGTCGGCTGGCCGGTGCCGAAGGGCGGGTCGCAGCGGCTGGCGGACGCCCTCCTGGCCCACTTCCGGTCCCTGGGCGGCGAGGTCGTGACCGCCGCGCCGGTCGAGCACCTGGACGAGCTCCGTCCGGCCCGGGTCGTGATGCTCGACCTGGGACCGCGCCAGGTGGTCCGACTGGCCGGAGCCACCCTGCCCGCCCGCTACCGCCGGCGCCTGGAGCGCTATCGCTACGGCGCCGCCGCCTTCAAGCTCGACTGGGCGCTTGACGGCCCGGTGCCGTGGACCGCACCCGACTGTGCCCGGGCCGCCACCGTCCACCTCGGCGGCACGCTCGAGGAGATCGCGGCCTCCGAGGCGGCGCACGAGCGGGGCGAGGTACACGAGCGGCCCTTCGTCCTCTTCGTGCAGCCGACGCTCTTCGACCCCAGCCGCGCCCCGGCCGGCCGGCATACGGCGTGGGCCTACTGCCACGTCCCCAACGGCTCGACGGTCGATGCCACCGAGCGGATCGAGCGGCAGGTGGAGCGGTTCGCGCCCGGATTCCGCGAGCGGATCCTCGCCCGGAGCACCCTCGGCCCGGCCCAGCTCGAGCTGCGCAACGCCAACCTGGTCGGCGGCGACATCAACGGCGGCCGGATGGATCTGCCTCAGGTCTTTGCCCGGCCCGTCGCCCGGCCGATGCCCTACCGAACACCGGTTCGCGGCCTCTACCTCTGCTCGGCCTCCACGCCTCCCGGCGGCGGGGTGCATGGGATGAGCGGCTACCACGCCGCCACCGCGGCCCTGGCCGACCTCGACCGCTGACCGGCACCGCGAAACCTCCCCAGCGCCGGTCCCGTGGTGAAAAAAGTTTGCATACAGGTCTATAGCCCAACCCATCCTGCTGCGGCCGATCACCTTGGAGTGAGCGGCGGCAGGAGGACGATGGTCACGGGCCCCCGGCGACCGCCGGGGGCTCAGTCGTTCCGGAGAATGCTGAGCGGATCGGCGCGCGAGGCCCGCCGCGCGGGCAGGTAACACGCCACCAGCGCCACCGCGCCGAGCCCGACCGAGACGCCGGCGAAGGTGAGCGGATCGCCCGGGCTGACGCCGTAGAGCAGTCCGGCCAGCAGTCGCGTGGCCGCCAGGGCGCCGATCAGTCCCACGGCGATGCTGGCACCGACCAGCCTGGCCCCCTGCAGCACCACCGTCCGGGTGAGCCGCGTCGGCGTCTCGCCCAGGGCGATCCGGACCCCGAACTCCCGCTGGCGCTGGTTGACGCTGTAGGAAATCACTCCGTAGATCCCGATGGTGGCCAGCAGCAGCGCCAGCCCGCCGACCGCCTGCATCAGCAGCAGGCTCAGCCGCGGCCCCGCCAGCGCGTCGTCCACGTACTGCTGCATCGGCTGGAGGTCGGCCACCGGGATCGACGCATCCATCGCGGCCACCTCGCGACGCACCGCCGGAATGAGCGAGCGGGGGTCGCCCGCGGTGCGCACCGCGTAGGACGCGGTGAGCCACGGCGGATAGGGGCTGTAGATGGCCGGGAGCCCGTACCCGTCGAGACCGAGCATCCGGGTGGCCTCTACCACGCCGACCACGGTCGCATTCAGATTGGGCGTGCCGGTGGGCTCCAGCTGGAGTGTCTTTCCGATCGGACTCTCCGAGCCCCAGACCCGCTTGGCCAGTCGGTCGTCCACGATGATCGACCGATTGGGGCCGAACGCCTTGTCATCCGGGGTGAACGGCCGGCCGGCGAGGACCCGGGTGCCCAGCACCTTGAAGTACTCCGGCGACACCCAGCGCGCCTCGGCGGTGACGCTCTCGAAGTTGCGGGCGGTGGCCTCATCGTAGGCGTAGGGCTGGAGCGCCCCGCTGCCGGTGAGCGGAAGCTGGTTGGTGCGGGACGCCGAGGTCACGCCGGGGAGCCCGGTCAGCCGGCGCTCGAGCTCCTCGTAAAACTGTTTTCGCCTGGCCCCTTCCGGATGGGCGCCCAGCGGCAGCGAGACCTGGAAGGTGAGGACACCGGCGGGCTCGAAGCCGGGCCGGACCCGCTGCAGCGCCAGGAAGCTCCGCACCAGCAGCCCGCCACCCACCAGCAGCACCAGCGACAGCGCGATCTCCCCGGCAATGAGCGCGTTCCGGATCCGGCCCTGACGTCCGGCGTTGGCCACCCGTCCACCGCTCCGGAGCACCTCGCTCCCGCCCGGCTCCGCCGCGTGGAGCGCGGGAGCGAGTCCGAACAGCGCCGCGGTGGCCACCGAGAGCAGCACCGCGAAGCCGGCCACGGTCCAGTCCACCCGCACATCGGCCAGGCGGGGAAGGGTGGCCGGTGCCAGGCGGGCCAGTGCCGCCAGCCCGGCGAAGGCGAGCCCGATGCCGACGACGCCGGCCAGCGTGGCGAGGATGAGGCTCTCGGTCAGCAGCTGGCGGACGATCTGGGCCCGGCCGGCGCCCATCGCCTGGCGGATGGCCAGCTCCCGCTCGCGCACCGTGGCGCGGGCCAGCAGGAGGTTGGCCACGTTGGCGCAGGCGATCAGCACCAGCAGCCCCACCGCCGCGAGCAACAGCACCAGCGTCGGCTCGATGGCCTTCACCACGTCATGATGGAGCGGCACGGCCCGGATGCGGACCTGGGACATCTTGTGCTCGGGATAGGAGGCCCGGAACCTCGCGGCCACACGGTCCATCTCGCCCTGCGCCTGGGCCAGGGTGACCCCCGGCTTGATCCGCCCGAACACCGTCAGAGTGGTGAGGTTCCGGGGCGGGAGGTTGGCGCGGTCGATCTGGAGTGGCGTGTAGACGTCGCCTTCCCGGATGGCGTAGACCTCGGGCGGCAGGAACAGCCGGAAATCGGGCGGCAGCACGCCCACCACCGTATGGGCGACCGCGTCCACCTGGATGGTCTTGCCGACGATCTCTCGGTCGCCGCCGTAGCGCCGGTGCCAGAGACCGTGGGTCAGGATCACCACCTTGGGACCCTGGAGCGCCTCTTCCTCCGCGGTGAACGTGCGGCCCAGGATTGGCTTGACACCGAGCAGCGGCAGCAGGTTGGCGGAGATGGGGGTGAGCTCGACCCGCTCGGACGCGCCCTCGCCGGTCAGCACCCCCGTCGCGCCGACCTCGGAGCCGCCGGTGCCGGCGGCGAAGTCCTCGAACAGGGTGGTTTCGCGCCGGTAGTCGAGGTAGTCGGTGGAGGACGTCGCCGGCAAGGTCTGGGCGCCCTGGCCGAAATCGTTCCAGATCATCACCAGCCGCTCGGGCTCGCGATACGGCAGCGGCCGCAGCAGCACGCCGTTCACCACGCTGAAGATGGTGATCGCCGCGCCGAGCCCGGCGCCGAGCGTGAGCACCACGATCAGGCTGAAGGCCGGCGCGCGGCGGAGGCCGCGGAAGGCGTAGGCGACGTCGCGGCGAAGGGCATCGCGCATGGGACGACTCGGCTGCGGGTGGCTGGCGGCATACTCGGCGGGGGGTGGCCGATGGAAACGGTACGACCGGGTGGAGCGCGGGGTTTCGGCAGTGCGGGTCCCAGGGCGAACCGCCCCGCGGCACACCCTGAGCGCGGGGCGGCTCGGGGCGGAAGGGGCCAGAGAGGCGCCGATCGGAATCGAACCGATGATGGAGGTTTTGCAGACCTCTGCCTTACCACTTGGCTACGGCGCCGACGGGACAGCAAACGTAATGTGGGACAATGGCTTCCGCAATCGCCGCCAGCGCCGGTCTCCTCCGTCCCGCCCTACTCGCCGTCGTGGAAGATGATCCCGGCCGTGTGCCGCCGCCCACTCCGGATCCTGCTGACCCTATGCCGCAGCTTCACCTGATAGACCTCGCGCGTCCCCCGCACCGGCCGATGGTGTACGGCAAAGGCGACGGCGTCGCCCTGCCGGAGCGGCACCACCTCGGCCCGCGACTGAATCCGCGGCCGCTGCTCGGTCAGCACGAACTCGCCGCCGCTGAAGTCCCGGCCCGGCTCCATCGCCTCGTTCCAGCGGTATCGCGCGGCCAGATCCGCGCACGCCGGCGCCGTCAGCAGCCGCTCCAACACGGCGTTGCCGAAGCCATCGAGCTCCTCGGCCACGCGTTCCCAGGGCAGGCTCGCCACCCGCGCTTCGACAGCCTCACCCCCGGGGTCGGCCCGAGACCGGACCGCGGTCACGGCTGGTCCTCCAGCGCCTCGCTCGCGAGCAGGGCGCGCTTCCGCTCGACGCCCCAGCGGTACCCCGTCAAGCTTCCGTCCCTGCCCACGACCCGGTGGCATGGGATGGCCACGGCCAGCAGGTTCGCCGCGCAGGCGCCCGCCACCGCCCGGACCGCCGCCGGAGCGCCGATCCGGACGGCGAGCTCGCCGTAGCTCACCGTCTCCCCCACCGGGGTTATGCGCAACGCCTGCCACACCCGCCGCTGGAAGACGGTGCCATGCACGTCGAGTGGCTGGCCGAGCCCCGTGGCCGGCGCGTCGACGAAGCGCACCACCTCCGCCACGGCGACGGAGAAGTCCGTCTCGTCCGCGGCCGGCTCGGCCCGAGGGAACCGCTGCCGCAGATCGTGACCCAGCGCGTCGGGGTCGTCGCCCAGCAGGATCGCGCAGAGCCCGAGCTCGCTTCGCGCTACCAGGATCGAGCCCAGCCGGCACTGCTCGACTACAAAGGCGACCTCGATCGAGGCGCGCGCGTTCCGATACGTGGTTGGTGCTAGCGTGCTCTGTCCGTGGGTTGACTGCGTCACAGTGGGTCCTCGTCTCGGGTGATGCCGCGTCACGGACATAGTCTACCACCCGGCCTCGCGGGGGACCCCCCGGTTCTTGCGGTCGAATTCAGTCAGCTCCCCGCTGGCCACCATGATGGGCCGCGCGCTTGGCGCGGAGAGTCAGGTCGGCGGCCCCTTCCCTCGGGCCCATTCCCGACGCATCTTCGGGCCCACGGGAGGTCTCCCGCGTCAGCGATCCCCGAATTCCGGCATGCCGCACCAGTTGAGGAAGGCCACCAGGTTCTCGGCTTCCTCCGGCGTCACCATCATGATTTCGGTTCCACCCCGCGTCACCAGCGGGACAAAGCGCAGCCCGTTCCGCCCCGGCCGTCGGAGCGGACGTTGACCGACCTGCCAGGGACCCTCCTGCAGCTGGTCCGCCCGCGGCCCGAGCTCGAGCCCGTCGCGCACCAGGCTCCGGAGCAGCGACCAGTCGCGACGTTGCCGGGTCTTGGGATGCCGCTGGTGGGCCAGGAGGAACACCAGTTCCACCATGGCGCGTCTGCAGAGGGTCTCGGCCGCCCCGTCGTCCATGTGCCACCACGTTGGAGGAATCGCGTGCAAAGTACCATCCGCGAGGCCCGGCTCAAACCCGAGTACGCGTCGCTCTATCCGGGCGTCACGCCCGGCGTGTGGATGCCCGCGTCCGCCATCGGCCAGCAGCTCCTGCTCTGGCACCTGACCGCGCCCGCGACGCCCCAGGGCGAGCGGCTGATCTCCGAGGAGCACTTCGACTTTCGCGGCGGGCAGAAGCGGGTGGGCTCGTGGATCAACATGCGGACGCGGCTGGCGGACAACTGAGACGGCGGGCGGCTGGCAGGCCGGCCCGGTCGGTAGTCACGCCGAGCAACGCGAAGGGGGCATGCCTCTCGGTATGCCCCCTGTGCCGTGCTCATCGTGATTCGCGCCCGCGGCAGCCGCGGACATAATCCCACCTCACCCCGCGCGTCGGCTCCTGAGGGCCACCGGGGCCAGCGCCGGCTCCTCGGCCACCGAGCTGAGATACGCGGTGGGATCGTGGTAGATCGCGCCCTCGGGCAGCCACTGGTACATGGGGCCGAGGTCGTTCCGGATCCGGTTGTGGTAGAACTCCGGCAGCACGGTGGTCTCGCCGTCCAGATAGGCTCGGACCGTCCGGTCGCTGTCGATCAGCTTCCGGATCTTGGTGTGGTAGTCGATCCGGCCCCAACCCTCCGATGACATCGCCCGGACCACGTTCATCCACTTGGGGATCGCCGTCGCCGTGGCGGGAATCCGCCGCGCGATGGCCCGCCAGGAGAACGAATAGCTGGTGACGTCGATCAGGCCGTCGTAGAACTCGCGCCAACTGTAGTTCTTGGGCCGGACGTTCATCGCGTGGTTGTTGTTCAGGAAGTGGAACGGGAACGGCAGCACCCGGCCATCGCGCTGATAGTCCAGGTTCATCGGCGCCGCGCGGCCGAAGGCCGAGAGCAGCGAGTAGGCGGGGAAGGCGCCCGGAGCCAGGTCGATGAAGGTCTTGGTCAGCTCGAACGGCTCGGGACCCATGTCGCCGTCGAGCCCGAGCACGAAATTGGTCTGGATGTAGGGGATGTAGCGCAGGATCATGTTCACGTGATCCGCGACCTGCTTCACCTTGTCCATCCCGGTGCGGCGCGTCTTCGACTTGTTGCCCAGGTCGTACCACGACTCGATGCCCGGCAGGATCGCCCGGAAGCCGTTCTTCTGCAATCGCTGCAGGTGCGGCTCGGACAGGAGCGACAGGCTGCTCTCGGCGATGTGCCGCATGCGCCCCTGGGGCACCGCGGCCTCGACGGCTTCCATGTAGTCGTCGAACCGAACGCCGAAGTTCGGGTCGTGCCAGCCGACGATCGGATTCTTGATCTTGGTGAGCAGGAAGGCGAGGTCGTCGCGCAGATCCTCGAAGCCGAGTGGCTGGTACTCGACCGTCGAGTCGATGCAGAAGCTGCAGGTGTAGGGGCAGCCGAGGCTGCCGATCATCGGCACGATCTTGATCGTCGGCGCCTTGGCGATCGTGGCGGCGGCGAACTTCCAGCGCTCCCGCAGCGTGGGCAGGTCCACCGGCTGCGAGGCGGCGCTCAGATGCACGCCCATCGGTCGGTTGGGCTGGCAGTCGCGGAGCATGTCCGCCACCACGCCGCGATCGGTGAAGCCGAGCACGTAATCGAAGTACTTCCGGCTGTCCTCGGGATAGCAGCGGGCGTGCGGACCGCCCAGCACGGTGATGGCGCCCTTCTTCCGGTACAGATGGCTCAGGGCGTAGGCCAGCTGGGCCGACTGGGTGAATGCCCCGATGAAGAGGACGTCGAGATCGCCGGGCAGCTCCTCGAGCAGATTCTCCATGCCCGTATAGCAGACGAGGGTCACATCGTGACCCTCCTGTTCACACCATACGCCGATCACCTGGGGCATGATGCTCGCCAGGTTGGCATTCATGATCCGGCCGTACAAGGAGGGATTGGGGCTCTTTGTGACCAGGTCCAAAATGCCTATACGCAGCCGACGCATGCAGAAGTCTCCAGCAGGGGAAGCCGATCCTCTGCGCGTCAGGTCGCCGCATGAACACCGGTGACAGAGCCACGGAGAGAGTTGTCGCAGGCGGAGCGTGCCGGGTCAGCGGCGGAAGGACAACGTGACAGTGGGTGGAACATGTCCGCGTGGACAGGCGAAGGCAACCCACACCGCAGCTTGCATCATCAGCGCCCGAACGGGCCCCGGCAGGTCGGACGAGGAAGTTGTTGGGCGCCCTGACGGAGCCGGCCATCCTCCCCGGGCATCGGCCGAAACTGCGAGAGCAGATCAGGCCGCCTGGAAGGTCAGGGCGCCATCACCGAGAGAGCAAGCGGCAGGATCCGGTACTCCAGCGGGGACTCGAGCATGGTCACTTCGCCGTCGAGCGAGACCTGCAGCTGCCGTCGCCGGGTTTCCACGTTGGCCTCGGGCACCAGAAACAGCTCCAGCTCCTGGACCCGGTTCACCCCCCGCACGAGTACCTGCCCGGCCAGGGCAAGCAGGCTTCGGCGCCGGGGCGCGTGCATCACGTAGAGGGCCAGCCGGCCGCCATCGAGCTTGTCCCGGGACCCCGCGCTGAGACCCACCATCCGGTATTCGTTGTTGCCCACGAAGACGAACGGGGTCAGCCGGACCACGGTCTCGTCGGCGGTCTGGATCCGGACCCCCATGAACGGCCGGCGCCGGAGCACGACCAGCGTGGCCCAGAGGGCCGTAACCCACTTGCCGGTGCCGG
>JBBRGH010000113.1:0-8958 GCA_038240915.1 Gemmatimonadales bacterium
CTGGTGCCCCGCGCGGCGGCGTCGAGCAGGTTGACGTCCTGCTTGGGCATGTCGAGCGAGACGGTGCCGAAGGTCTCGGGCACCTCGGTCTCGGGCTCGAACAGCTTGGCCATCATGATGGTGCCCGGGGCGGTCATGATCACCGCCGTCAGCAGGTGCCGGGCCTCGATCCCGAAGGCGATGTAGGCGACCATGATCGAGCCGGAGATGTGGGCCATGCCCGAGGTCATCACCGTCATCAGCTCGGAGCGGGTCATCCGCGGCAGGAACGGGCGGATGGTGAGCGGCGCCTCCGTCTGCCCCATGAAGATCGACGCGGCCACATTGAGGCTCTCGGCGCCGCTGGCCCCCATCACCCGGCTCATGACGATGGCGAAGGCCCGGACGATCAGCTGCATGATCCCGAGGTAGTAGAGGATGGCGAACAGGGCGCTGACGAAGATGATCGCCGGCAACAGCTGGAACGCGAAGATCATCCCCAGGCTCGAGTTCGGCTTGCCCAGCTCGCCGAAGACGAACTGGGAGCCGATGTAGGAATAGCCGAGAATGCCGGTGACGAGCGCGCCGAGCCAGCGGAAGAGCGCCTGGCCCGCCGGGATCCGGAGCACGAAGATGGCGAACAGCACCTGCAGCCCCAGCCCCCAGCCGACCACCCGCCAGCGGATCGCCCGGCGGTTATGCGACAGCGCCACACCGATCGCGAGAATGAGGACCAGCCCGATCAGGCCGGAGAACCGGGTCCACGGCGACTCGCCCGCCCGGGGGCCTGAGGGACCGCTGAAATCGATCTGGGCGCCGGGGACGGTGGGCGGCGCGTGCGCCGGGCCGGCGGCCGAGTCGGCGGTGCGGGCGCTGTCGGCCCGGAGCGAGTCGGCCTGGGCCGGCCCGGCCGGGCGCTCCATCGCGGCCAGCCCGCGCCAGGCGAATCCGGGGATCAGCCACGAGCCCCCCACCGCCAGCACCATCACCGCAATGGCGACGAGGGCGCCACGCAGACCGCCGGCGCCGAGACGACCGCGTGTCAGCATGCCTGCTCCCAGGAAGATGCCAAGGACCGCCTCACCGGAGCGCCGCCAGCTCGTCCGTCACCCGGGCCAGCAGGGCCCGGCGCTCGGGCCAGGGCAGAAACGCGCTGGCGAAGCCGTCAAGGATGCAGCGATCGATTTCGCGCCGGGTGAAACCCAGCTCGCGGTGGGCCAGCCAGTACTCGTCGGTCAGCGAGACGCCCGTCATCAACCAGCCGTCGGTGCAGAGAGTCACCACCAGCCCGGCGTCGAGATAGGCCCGCACCGGGTGGTCCGCCGCGCGGGCCACCGCGCGGGTCTGCACGTTGCTGGTGACGTTGATCTCGAGGGGCAGCCGACGGTCTCGAAGATAGTCGCGCAGCGCGGGATCCTCGTACAGCCGGGTGCCGTGCCCGATCCGGTCGGCGTGGCAGCGGTGGACCGCCTCGGCGATCGAGTCGGCGCCCGCCGCCTCGCCGGCGTGGATGGTGATGCCCAGGCAGCCGTCGGCCGCCGCGTCGAAGGCCGCCTGGTGGACCCCGGGTGGCCGGCCCGCTTCGCCGCCCGCCAGGTCGAAGGCCACGACCCCACGGTCGCGGTAGGCCACCGAGAGGCGGGCGATCGCGAGGGACGTCTCCGGCGGATAGTGTCTGAGTGAGCAGTTGATCACCCGGGTGACCACCCCGAAGTCGCGCTCGCCCCGGGCCAGGCCCAGCAGCTCGGCCTCGAGCGCGGCCTCCATCGTGAGGCCGCCTCGGGTGCTGAGCTTGGGGCAATAGCGCACCTCGAGATACCGGAGGCCGTCGCGGGCCGCGTCCTCGACCATCTCGTAGGAGACCCGCTCGATGCCCTCCGGCGTCTGCAGCAGCGGAATGGTGTACTCGAAGCGGGCGAGGTAGTCATCGAGGCTGCCGGCGTCGCTCACCACCATGAAGCGGCGGAGCGCGTCCGGGTCGGTCGTCGGCAGCGTAAACCGGGCCGCCCGGGCCAGTTCGATCATCGTCGCCGGACGCAGGGCGCTGTCGAGATGGGTGTGCAGCTCCGCCTTGGGCAGGCGGGCGATCAGCTCACGCGTCAGCATCGGCGTCCGCCGGCTGCCGCCGCGCCCGCACGACCACCCGGACGATCGCGCCCGCGGCGAGCGGCGCGTCGAGCGGCAGCTCGATCCCCCGGGCGTCGGTGACCAGGGCGGCGCCGGCGGCGGCGCCGCGCTCGAGCGCGGGATCGTGCGCCCGGAGCGCGCCCCGGACGTCGCTCCCGGCCGGCACATCCACCGGCGTGGCGTTCACGAACACCCGCACGGCGGCGCTCACCGACGGGTGGAGACGAAGGCGGCCGGCGGCGAGACTTCGACCGGCTGCGGCAGGCGGCGGAGGAAGCCGCCCACCGCCTCGACGTCGAGCACGCCCTCTCGCTGCGACCGCTGCTCGGCCAGCGGCAACAACCCGCCGGCGCCGGCCGCGCTCGCCTGGTCGGTAGCGAGGGTGTACTCGGCATCCGGCTTGAGCTTCCGGCCGCCAGTGAAGACCACCGATCGCACCCGCTTGCCGGCCGCGGCCTGCGGATCGTAGCGCACCTGGACCCCGGCCAGATGGACGGTGGGCGTCCCGGCATTCGACAGGATGCGTTCCAGCAGGGCGGAGAGCTGGATCCCGGTGAGCGTGAGCCGGACCAGATCGCTCCGCGCCGGTTCGACGGCCGAGAGGCGGGCGTAGGTGACCGGCCCGGCGGCGAGGTCGGCCCGGATGGACTCGGTCCGGACCAGGCCCAGATCGGCCCGGAGCGCGTTGCGGCGCGCGGCCGCGAGGAGCGCACCGAGCGGGAACTGTCCACCCGCGCGCACCAGTGGTCGCTTGAGCTCGGCCAGCGGGCGGGTCAGCACCGAATCGCTCCGGCGCTGGTAGCGGTCGAGCTCGGCCCGGAAGCCAGCATCGCCCCCGCTCCGCGCCGAATCCACCGGCACCACGCCCAGCCGGATGTCGAACCCGCCCGCGGGCGTCTTCACCAGATCCGCTACCCCCACCATCGCGCCGCCGCTCCCGGTCTCGAGTATCGGAATGCCCGCCACGCTGGCGGTGATCACCTGGTGGGTGTGCCCCGCCACGATCAGGCGCACGCCGGAGCCCTTGAGCTCGTCCGCCAGCCGGATGATCTCGCCGGAACAGGCCATGGCGTCGCAGGCGCCGCCCGCGTGCGCCAGCAGGATCGTGAGCGCCGGCCGGCGCGCGGCCACCTCGCCCAGCACCGCGTGGAGCGACAGCTCCCCTTCGCCGAAGCCGAGGCCGCGGGTCCGGTCCGGCGGCAGCAGCCGCTTGGTGTCGGCCGTAATGTAGCCCACCACGGCCACCGCCATTCCGCCCACATCGAGCATCCGCCAGGGCACGATCCAGTCGGGGCGCCGCCCGGTGGCGCTGTCCACCACGTTGGCGGCGAGCCAGGGGTAGGCCGCCTCGCCCAGCCGCTGCCGCAGCACGTCCACGCCCCAGTCGAAGTCGTGGTCTCCGAGCGCCCCGGCCGCGTAGCCCAACCGCCCGGCCAGATCCAGGCCGGCACGGCCGCGGCTCTCGTTCTGCACCGGCGTTCCCTCCATCGCGTCGCCGGCATCGAGCCGCAGCTGGGCACAGCCGCAGTCCTCGGCCAGGCTGTCGAACGCCGCCGCCAGGGCCGAGGCGCCGGGCGCGAAGGCGCCGTGCAGGTCGCCGGTGGCAAGGATCCGGAGGAGGACCGTGTCCCGGGCCGCCCGCGGCAGGGGACGGGTGGCCACGCCGAACAGCCCGTGCACGGCGCGGTCGGCCATCTCAGGCACGATCCGCCAGCTGCCGCCGACGTACTTCGCGGGATCGAGCGGACTCCGGCTCCGCACCGCGTCGATCAGGAGCTGGGGGATCCGCTCCCCCTTGTCGTACACCACCGGCGCGTGGCGCAGCATCGTGTAGCCGCCGCCGCCGGCCTGGCGGTAGCTGTTGACGGCCATCGTGAAGCTGTCACCGGGCTGCACCGGCCGGCCGCGGACGGCGAGGTCCGCGATCCGCTCACCCACCGGCTTCCGGAGGTCGATGGCGTAACTGGCGCCCGCCACCAGGTCGAAGTTGTAGCCGGGCACCGAATCGTTGATCGCGATCCGGCCCACCGGATCCACCAGGAAGTACCGGGCGCTCCACTCCAGGTAGTCCTTGAGCTGGGCGCCGCTCACCCGCACCGCTCGAAGGATGTTGTCGAACGGGTAGAGCGCCAGCACGTCGGCCACCCGGATGGTATCGGCGTCGAAGCCCGCGCGGAGATCGAAAACCGAGGTCGCCGACAAGTCGGCTCCGGTGCGGCGGCGCTGGACGTCCTGCACGAACTCCACGATCGGCGTCGGTCCCAATCGGGCGGCCCCCGCGCGCATGGGCCCGTCGGCCACCCCGATCGCCGTGCGGGCCCACTCGCGCACCGCGTCCCGCGATGGGGCCAGCCGGCGGCCCAGCAGCGGCGAGGGCGGCGCCTCGCGGGTAGAGACCAGGTCGGCCCGGACCCGCCGCAGGTGCCACACCCCCGCCACCCGCGCCAGGTGGAGGTGGACCACCGAGACGCTGGCGCCGAACGCGGCCGGCTGCACGAAATGCACGCCGTCGATCACCGAATCCCGGATCTCGCGGTGCGAATGGCCGACGACGACGACGTCGGGACGGCCGGGCAGGCCGGCCAGCTCGCCCGCCACGTTCTCGTCCCCCACGCCGGTGGTATCGTAGGAGGCCCGGCCGCCCAGCCCCGAATGGACCAGCGCCACCACGACGTCCGCGTCCCGGCGCATCGCCCCGAGTACCGGGGCCAGCGCCGGCCCGATCGGTGTCACCCGAATCCGGCCGCCCAGCTGGTCGCGGTCCCACACCATGGTCCCGGGGGTGGTGACGCCGGTGATGGCAATGCGGGCACCCTGGCGCTGCACCACCCGGTAGGGCGCGTAGGCCAGCGAATCGGGGGCGGCGAAGACGTTGGCGCTGACGTAGGGGAAGCGCGCGTCGGCCACCGCGCTCCGGAGGAAGGGCAGGCCCCAGTCGAAGTCGTGATTCCCGGGCGTGGCCGCGTCGTAGCCCGCCAGGTTCATCGCCTCCACGATCGGGTGCGGCTCGGCCGGCGCGACCCGCGCGAAGTAGCTGGCGAAGGCGTCGCCCTGCAGCAGGTCGCCGGCATCCACCAGCACCACCTGGCCCGGATAGCGCGCGCGGAGGGAGTCCACCACGGTCGCCACCCGGGACAGCCCGCCCGGAAACGGCCGGTCGGCCACATAGTCCCAGTCGGTCACGTGGCCGTGGAGATCGGTGGTGGCGACGAGCACGACGTGCGCCGTATCCTGGAGCGGAGCGGCAGCCAGCACGAGCGCGCTGAGGAGGGAGAGCATCGGAGTGCAATATGGGGCGATGGGGGGCGGCCTGTCATCCTGGAGGCGCGGGACGCCGGGACCGATCGCGTGGGCCCGCCCTTGCGTATATCTGCGGCGCTGTATATATGTTCACCCGAATATGGACACGACGTGCTCCGCCACCGACCTCCTGCTCACCGTCGCCGAGCCCACCCGGCTCCGGATTCTCAACTGCCTGGCCGCGGCGCCGCTCTTCGTCTCCGACCTCCAGGCCGTGCTCGACCTGCCGCAGCCCACCGTCTCGCGCCACCTCCAGGTGCTCCGCCGCGCCGAGGTGGTGCGGGACACGCCCATCGCCCAGTTCGTCCTCTACCGGCTCCGCCGGGACATCGGCGCCCACGGCCGCCTGATCTCCGCCATTCTCGACGCCGTGGTGCACGACGACCCCGGCATGCGGGCTGAGCGGGACCGGGCCTCGGCCCGGAGCCGCACCCACACCAAGGTCCGGGTCGAGGATCCGCCCGACGACCGGCCGCCGACCCGCGCGAAGAGGCCAGGATGACCCATCGCATTCTCGTGGTGGACGACGAACCCGACATCACCGCCCTCGTCGCCTACCACCTCGCCAAGGCTGGCTTCCGCGTGTCCACCGCGGCCACCGGCCCCGACGCGCTCAAGGCCGCTCGTGAGGAGCGGCCCGACATCGTCATTCTCGACCTCATGCTCCCCGGCGTCTCCGGCTACGACGTGCTGGCCGAGCTCCGCCAGCGGGAGGAGACCCAGGACGTGGGCGTCATCCTGCTGACCGCGCGGCGGGAGGAGACCGACCGGATCCGCGGCCTCTCGCTCGGCGCCGATGACTACCTCACGAAGCCGTTCTCGCCGCAGGAGCTCTCGCTCCGGGTGCGGGGGTTGCTCCGCCGGCTGGGCTCGCCGCCGGTGACGGCGGGCTCGACCCTCACCGCCGGTCCGGTCTCGATCGACCGCTCGGCCCACCGCGCCACCGTGAGCGGCGAGGAGCTGAGCCTGACGGCCACCGAGTACAAGCTGCTGCTCACCCTGGTCGAGCGGCGGGGGCGGGTGCAGACCCGCCCGCAGCTGCTGGAGACGGTCTGGGAGGCCCAACCCGACATCCAGACCCGGACGGTGGACATGCACGTGCAGCGGCTCCGCACCAAGCTGGGCGACGCGGGCCGGCTGATCGAGACGGTGCGGGGCTTCGGCTACCGCTTCCGCGGCACCGAGCGAGGAGCCCGGACGAAGTGACCGTCGCCCGGCGGTTGATCCTCGGCACCGTCGTCATCCTCATCCTCACCGTCCTCACCCTGCTCTGGGGCGCCGAGCGCTCGCTCCGGCGCGACCTCGAAGGCGACATCGCCGGCAATCTCCAACGGGAAGCCCAGCTCGTCCGCGAGGCCCTCCCGGCCGATTCGCTCGCCTGGGACGACGCGGTCCACCGCCTCTCCCGCGCCAACGGCCATCGCCTGACGCTGATCGATGGCACCGGCCGGGTCCGGGCCGACAGCGATTTCCCGCCGGGGCCGCTGCCGGTGATCGAGAACCACGCCGGTCGCCCCGAGGTGCGGGCCGCCCTCAACGGCGGTTCCGGCGTCGCCACCCGGCGGAGCGAAACGGTGGGCCGCCTCCTCATGTACGTCGCGGTGCCGGGCGGTCCCGGCGTCATCCGGGTGGCGGCCAATCTGGCGCAGGTGGACGAGATCGTCCGCCGGGCCCAGCACGCGGTGGCCGGGGCCGCGCTGCTCGCGCTCCTGGTGGGCACGGTCCTCGCGCTCGTGGCCGGCCGCTCCATCGCCCAGCCGCTCACCAGGATCGCCGGGGCCGCCCGGGCCATCGCCGCCGGCGCGCCGCCGCGCTTTCCCCGCTCCGGCATCACCGAAATCGACCTCCTGGTGCAGTCCCTTCGCCAGATGCACCAGCAGCTCGGCGACCGCTTCAGCGAGCTCCGGCGCGAGCAGGCCGAGTCCGCGGCGCTGGTGGAATCCATGGTCGAGGGCGTGATCGCGGCCGACGGGCGGGGCCACATCGTCACCGCCAATCCCGCCGCCCGCCGCCTGCTCGGCTACGGCGCCACCACCGTGCTGCCGGATCTCCCCGCCCTGTTCCGGGTCAAGGCCGCGCGCGAGGTGGTGGACGTCGTGCTCGAAGGGCATCCGGTCCAGGATCGCCCGCTCGAGATGGACGGCCGGGTCTTTCTGGTCAACGCCCGCCCGCTGCCGGCCGGCGGCGCGGTGCTGGTGCTGCACGATCTGACCGAGGTCCGCCGGCTGGAGGCGGTCCGGCGCGACTTCGTGGCCAACGTGTCGCACGAGCTCAAGACGCCGCTGACGTCGATCTCGGGCTACGCCGAAACCCTGCTGGGCGACAGCGCCGACGCCGACACCACCCGGCGCTTCCTCGGCACCATCCTGAACAACGCCCGCCGGATGCAGCGCCTGGTGGACGACCTGCTCGACCTCTCCCGGATCGAGGCCGGCCGCTGGCAGCCGAACCGGACCGAGGCGGATCTCGGGGCGGTGGCGCGGGAATCGTGGGCGGCGCTGGCGGTCCGGGCTGAGTCGAGGGACGTGGCGCTGGAGCTCGATCTGGCGCCCAATGCCGCCGTGGTGCATGCCGACCTCGACGCCGTCCGGCAGATCCTCACCAACCTGCTCGACAACTCGCTCCGGCACACGCCGGCCGGCGGGCGGATCACCGTCATCGGCCGCCGGCTCGCGGGGGCCACCACCCTCGCCATCCGGGACACCGGCGCGGGGATCACCCACGACCACCTGCCCCGCATCTTCGAGCGGTTCTACCGGGCCGACGCGTCCCGCTCGCGCGAGGAGGGCGGCACCGGCCTAGGCCTCGCGATCGTGAAGCATCTGGTCGAGGCGCACGGGGGCCGGGTGTACGCCGAGAGCGAGCGCGGCAGCGGCACGACGGTCACCTGCGTCTTTCCCGACCCCGGCTGAGGCCCCCGACGGCGTGGCGCCGTCGCAGACCGCGCGGTAGCTCGCGTCGAGCCGGTCCAGCTCCCGGTCCCAGCTCAGCGCCTCGGCCGTACGCCGGGCGTTCCGCGCCAGCCCCCGGGTGAACTCCCACTCGTTGACTAGCAGCACCATCGCCCGCGCCATGGCCGCGGGGTCTCCCGGCTCGTAGCTCAGGCCGTTGAGCCCGTCGCGCAGGTGGTCGCGGACTCCGCCGGCGGGAGCCGCGATCACCGGGAGGCCACTCGCCATCGCCTCGAGCACCACCAGCCCCAGGGTCTCGGTCAGCGAGGAGAAGACGAACGCGTCGCCATTGGCGTAGAGGTCGGGCAGCGCGGTGTGGCGGTCGAGGAAGCCGAGGAATCGGACCCCCTCCGGCGCCGCGGCCCTGAGCGCGGCCTCGCCCGGACCGGTGCCGGCGATGACGAGGCCGATCACCCCCCGCGGCACCGTGGCCGACGCCAGCCGGAACGCCTCCAGCAGGACGTCCACCCGTTTCTCCGCGGCCAGCCGTCCCACGTGGATGAAGGTGAACCGGCTTCCCATGCCCAGCGCCTCGCGCAGCTCCGGGCTGCGGCGGCCCGGCCGGAACACCGCCGTGTCCACGCCACGACCCCACACTTCC
>JBBRGH010000114.1:0-8937 GCA_038240915.1 Gemmatimonadales bacterium
GGGGAAGGGGAAGCTGCGATACACCTCCGGCGGCACATTGGTGTAGCGGATCTCCTGGCCCACGGCCCGGCTCATCTTGGCGGCGAGCTGGGCGCCGGTCAGGTGCTCGCCCGCGATGGCCACGGTCTTCCCGATCAGCTCCTTGCCCCGCTTGAAGATGCCGTAGGCGCACTTGCCGATGTCCTCGACGCTGATGGCCGACAGCCGCTTCTCGTCCATCGGAAAGACCAGGGCGAGCTGGCCGTCGGGGCCGCGCTGCGGGCCGGAGCCGAAGTAGATGAAGTTCTCCCAGTAGAACGCCGTCAGCAGCAGGGTCGTGGGCACGCCCAGGTCGGCGAAGAAGTGGTCGGCTTCGCCCTTGCCGTCGAAGTGGGGGACCTTGTACTTGCCCTGCAGGGTCGGCATCCGGTCGTCGGTCAGCGGCACCCACTTGCGGGTGTCCTCGAGGGTGGACCAGATCACGTGCTGCACGTTGGCGGCCTTGGCCGCCCGCGCCATGTGCTCGGCCTGGGCCACTTCCTTCTCGGCCGAGAAGTGCTCCCAGAAGTTAGTGAGACAGAACACGCCGTAGGCGCCGGCGAACGCCCGCTCGAGGCTCGCCTCGTCGTCGAGGTCGGCCGCGACGACCTCGGCGCCGAGGGCGGCGAGCGCGCGGGCCTTGTCCGAGTCCGCGTGCCGGGTGATGGCGCGGGCGGCGAAAGCGCCGGCCGGGTCGGCCAGGATCGCCCGCACCAGGGCGCCGCCCTGGGCGCCGGTGGCGCCGACGACTGCGATGATCTTCTGCTGCTCAGCCATACCGCACTCCTCTCATTCCGTGGGACAGCGACGAAACAGCTCCGCTAGGGCACCAGCGCATCGCACAGCCGGACCAGTTGCTTGAGGTCGCGCTCCCTCAGCGACGCGGTGACCGACGTCTGGACAACCAGGACGTCGGGGTCGATCCGTTCGAGCCGGGCCAGCCCGGCCCGGGTGATCGTGGCGACGGACTCGCGCCTGTCGTCGGGATTGCGCACCCGGGCCACCAGTCCCTCGCGCACCAGCCGGTCGAGCATGCGGGTGACGTCGGGCGCGCGGTGGATCATCCGCCGGGCGATCTCGTGGCGCGGATGGCCGCCGGGGGCCGCGCCCCGGAGAATCCGGAGCACGTTGTACTGGTCGCCGGTGATGCCGTGACGCTCCCAGATCGGGGCAATCAGCTGGTCGAGGTGCTCGGCCGCGACCAGCAGGCTCACCACCGCCTCGTCGGCCAGGGTGGCGAAGTGCCGCTGCTGGAGCCGTTCCCTGATCGACATGGACGGCAATATGTGTTGTAAACACGCAATGTCAAGAGCTGGCCCGCGCCGAGGGCGGGGAGCCTTCCCGGGGACCTGACTGGCGCGGGCTTTGCCACTTCTCCGGCCATCTCTCTCTCAGGTGACGCCAACATGCTGTGGAATCAGGTGATGGCCGGGGGCCGGGCGGCTGGCCTGCTCGCCGTTTGCGGCACCCTGGCGCTTTCGGCCTGCGCCTCCCACTACGCGCAGGTTCCTGCGCGGCTCAGCCTCCAGCCGTATGGCCGGGTGGCCCTGGTGACGTTCTCGACCGAGGAGACCAACCGGGACCTGAGCGCGATCACCACCCAGCGCTTCGCGGAGGCGTTGCTGGCGAGTCAAAGCGGGGTCGAGCTGCTGGAGCTGTCCACCGCCGACTCCGCCCTCAAGGCGCTGGCCGCCTCGGGCGATGCCGCCGCGCTGGCCCAGGCGATCGGCCGCGAGAAGCACGTGCCCGCCGTGTTCCTGGGACATGTCACCGCCTCGGGCGTCACCCCGCGCGGCCGGCTCAGCGCCTCGGTCGGGCTGAGCATGAAGGCGACGGTGTCGGCCGAGCTGACGGTGCGGCTGATCTCGACCAGCACGGGCGGGACGCTGTGGCGCTCGAGCTCGGCGGCCAATGGGACGGTGGGGCGGCTGGCGGTGTCGGGGGCGCTGCCGTCGGTAGCCATGCGCGATCCGAACGAAGCCTACGGCGAGATGGTGGGCGAGCTGGTCCGGGGCGTGACGCGGGACATGCGGTCCACCTGGGTCAAGCAGTAGCCTGAACGATCAGGGCAGGCGCTCGCGCACCCGGCGGGCACCCTCCATCAGCTCGCGCAGGATCTCGGCCGCCGGCTGTTCCCGGCGGCCGAGTCGTACGCCCTGGCCGGCAAAGAGCTCGGCCGGCTTGCCGTGGTCCGCCGGCGAGGCCTGTCACCGTAGTCTCGGTCTCGACCGACCGCAGCAGGCGCCGCCGGTAGCTCGGCGGCGCGCCGCTTTCCAGGGCCAGCAGGAAGCGGGTGCCGGGCTGCACGCCCGCCGCGCGAGCGCGATCTCGATGCCTTCGTCGGCCGACACGCACGCGGGCGCAGGCGATGGCTCCGGCGGGAGCCCCAGCCGGCGGCGCAGGTCGCCCAGCACGGCCGGCGCCGAGGGATCATCGTCCTCCGCCGGCGTGGCCGGCGCGAGCAGGATGGTGACCCCGAACGGACGAGCGGTGAGCCGCCGGGTTTCCGCGATCTGCTCGCGCAGCTCGGCCGCGGTGATGCGGGCGCCGGCCAGGGTACCGAGGCCGCCGGCCTCGAAGACCGCGGCCACCAGCGCCGGCATGGTCCAGCCGCCGGCCATCGGCGCCTGGATGATCGGCAGCGCGATGCCGAGCCGGTCGGTCAGGGAGGTGCGCATGGGGAGAAGCTAGCGCGGCGGACGGCTAGCGCGCCACGAAGAGCCCCGCTTTTCCGCCGAAACCGTCGTCCACGGCCACGGTGCCGGCCGGCACCACCCGGGCGCCTCGTCGAAACGGACCCCTCGACACGTTGCCTCACGGTCCGTTCGCCTACGGCAGCCTCGCGCTCACGGCCGACCTGGTGCGACGGCCGGGCCACTGGACGGTGGAGTTCACCACACGGGCACCCCCCACGTGGTGCTGAGCACGGGCGACCTGGATGCCAAAGCGGGGGAGCTGGTGACGGTGGTGCTGGGGGAGAACGCGGACCAGTCGCTCAGGGTGGACGTGCTGCGGGAATAGCTCAGCCGGCCGGCGGCACCGAGGCGATGGCCTGCTCGGTCCGGGTCCACAGCTCGCGGGCCAGGGCCGGATCCTCGGCCAGCCGGCTGGGCGTGGCCTCGCGCGACTTCTGGAAGTACCGGCCGGAGACCCGGGCCAGCTCGGGGGCGGTGGCGCAGCAGAGCTGCGTCTTCGCCCCCTCCTCGTTGGAGATCAGGAACAGCTTGATGATCCACTGCAACGGGGGCGCCAGGGAACGCCAGATGTTGGATTTCACCCCGCCGGGGTGGAGCGCGTACGTCGTGACCCGGGTGGCCTCCAGCCGGCGCGCCAGCTCTTTGGCGTGGAGAATGTTCATCAGCTTGGTGATGCCGTAGTCGAGGAATTTCGCCTGGCGTGGCTCGGTGCGCCGCTGGAGCAGGGTCCAGTCAATCGCCTTGACCTGCCGGTGCCCGATACTGGAGACGTTGACGATCCGGCCCTGGGGCGCCTGCTCGAGCGCTGGCAGCAGCAGGCTGGTCAGCAGGAAGGGCCCGATATGGTTGGTGGCGTAGGTGAGGTCGAAGCCGTCGGGGCTGAGCGCCCGGGTGCCGGCCACGCCGGCGTTGTTGACCAGCGCGTCGAGCGGCCGGCCTGCGTCCAGCACCGCCGCCGCCGCCCGGCGGACCGAGGCCAGGTCGGCGACGTCGAGCTGGAGGAACTCGACCGCCGCCGAGGGATGCTGCGCGCGGATGCCGTCGAGGACCGGCCGGGTGCGCTCCTCCGACCGCGCGGCCAGCACCACCCGTCCCCCGCGCGCGGCGAGCGCCTCCACCGCGGCGCGGCCGAGTCCGGAGTTGGCGCCGGTGACGAGAAAGGTGCGGCCGTGCAGATCGTCAGACATGGCGGTCAGCTGGTGGGGACGGCGTCGGCGCCGACGTCGGTGGCGTCGGCCGGCCGGCGGCGGGCGGACCCGGTCTCCAGGTGCGGCAGCCAGGCGGTGAGCAATCCCAGCGCCGGGAGGTAGCTGCAGAGGTGGTACACGTATTCGATGCTGGTGTGATCGGCCAGCCGGCCGAGCGCGGCCGCGCCGATGCCGGCGGTACCGAAGGCGAGGCCGAAGAAGAGCCCCGAGATCATCCCCACCTTGCCCGGCACCAGCTCCTGGGCGTAGACCAGGATCGCCGAGAACGCCGAGGCGAGAATGAAGCCGATGATGACGCTGAGCACGCCGGTCCAGGCCAGGCTCACGTAAGGCAGCGCGAGGGTGAACGGCAGGACGCCGAGGATGGAGCACCAGATGACCAGCTTGCGGCCGAAGCGGTCGCCCACCGGGCCGCCGATGATGGTGCCGGCCGCCACCGCGCCGAGGAAGGCGAAGAGATGGAGCTGCGCGCTCCTGACGCCCAGGCCGAAGTGGTGGATCAGATAGAACGTGTAATAGCTCGAGATGCTGGTCAGGTAGACGTACTTGGAGAAGATCAGCACGATCAGCACCAGCAGCGCCAGCCGCACCTGGGCCGGCGGCAGGGTCGGGTGGCCCCGGCCGGCGTCGGCCCGGATGGCCGCGACCCGCGCCCGGTGGCGGCTGTACCAGCCGCCCACCCGCCAGAGCACGACGATCGCGAGCAGCGCCGCCACCGAGAACCAGGCCACGCTCGACTGCCCCCGCGGCAGCACGATGAACGCGGCCACCAGCGGCCCGATGGCCGAGCCGGTGTTGCCGCCCACCTGGAAGAGCGACTGCGCCAGGCCATGCCGGCCGCCCGAGGCCATCCGCGCCACCCGGGACGACTCCGGATGAAAGACCGCCGAGCCCAGGCCCACCAGCGCGGCCGAGGCGAGGAGGCCGGGATACGTCCGGGCCGCCGACAGGCACAACAGCCCGATGAGGGTGAACCCCATCCCCGTCATCAGCGAGTACGGCTTGGGATGATGGTCGGTGTAGAGGCCGATCAGGGGCTGCAGCAGCGAGGCGGTGAGCTGGAAGGTGAGGGTGATCAGCCCGATCTGGGTGAAATCCAGCGCGAACGACGTCTTGAGCATGGGGTACATGGCCGGCAGCAGCGCCTGCATCATGTCGTTGAGCAGGTGGCGGAAGCTGATCGCGAGCAACACGGGGAGGGCGGTCGCGCCGGGCATGACGGCACAAGCTAGATCACTTCGCCGGACGTTGCTAGTTCGCCCCCGACGGGGACTGGACCGGCAGTCAGCAGACCGCGAACAAGCGGTCGCTGACGCGACCTACGACGACGCCGCCGGCGAGCTGACCATCACCTGAGCCGGGTGGCGGCCGCCCGGCTCAGGAACTGTGTCGCTACCCGTCCACCTCGATCCGTCCCTCGCTCACCAGCACGCTGCTCCCGCGGACGTAGGCCTCGGTCACCACCCCGTCCCGCTTCTCGGCCCGGACCTCCAGCACGCTCGGCCGGCCCATCTCAACCCCTTGCGCGACCCGGAAGCGGAAGGTGCCGCTGGCCGCGGGCTCGAGGCTCGCCAGCAGGGCGCCGAGCGCGACGTTGGCGCTGCCGGTGGCGGGATCCTCGGGGACGCCGTCGAGCGGCGCAAACATCCGGGCCCGGAGATCGAACCCGTCCCCGCTGCGGACATACAGGTGCACGTCGGGACAGACGCCGTCGGCCGCGAGCGCCTCGAGCAGGTCGGTGCGGGCGCGGGCCCGCTCGAGCGCCGCCCGGTCCCGCAGCTCCACCATCAGAAACGGCAGACCGACCGACGCCACCTGCGGCTCGTGCGCCCGGATCAGCAGGTCGCCCGGCTCGAGCGACAGCGCCGGCGCCAGCGTCGCCGCCGGCACAGTGCGACCGCGCGCGAGCGGCTCGGGCGCCCGCAGCTCGCAGTGGAAGCCGCCGCCCTCCGACCGCTCGATCCGCACCGGCACCAGACCCGCGATCTCCTCGAACGTGACCGTGAGCCCGCCGTCGATCGGCCCCAGCAAGCCGGCGGTGGCCAGCGCGAAGGCGGTGCCGACGTTGGGATGCCCGGCGAAGGGGACCTCGCGGGTCGGCGTGAAGATCCGGACCCGCCGGGTGTTCCCTCGCTCCGCCGGCAGGACGAACGTGCTCTCGGCGAAGTTGAACTCGCGGGCGATCTGCTGCATCTGCCGGTCGGTGAGCCCGGTGGCCTCCGGCAGCACGGCCAGCTGGTTGCCGCCGAAGCGGGTGTCGGTGAAGACGTCGCAGATGAAGTAGCGGTAGCTCATGATCACTTCTCGGTGAGAAGGGATTGGAAGGCGGGGTCGCCCCGCAGCGGATCGAGGGTGCGATCGATCCGGAACGACTGGTGCGAGACCTGGGCGGGCACGGCCAGAACGGCGGCCAGGCGCTCGACCGCGCGGCCCGGCTGGCCGGCCAGGGCGAAGACACGGGCCTCCACATACGCCACGTAGGCGCTCTGGAGCCCGGAGCCGAGCGGCTGCGCGGCGCCGGCCCGCTCGGCCTCGCGGACCGCCTCGCGCGGCCGGCCCGTCAGCGCCAGGGCCAACGCCCTGGTGACGACGACCTGGCCCCGGTCCTTCCGGTCGCCCCAGCCGGCCAGCAGCTCGGCGTAGGCGGTGGCGGCGCTATCGCCACAGGCCCGGGCGCGGGCCGAGTCGCCCAGAAAGTGCCAGGCCACGGCCAGGGCCCAGTCGCCGCGGCCGCCGTCGAGGTCGTCCGGGATGAGTGAGGTGATGAGCCGGAGCTGGTCGTCGGGGAGGGCCCAGATGAGATCCTCCCGGAGCGCCACATAGGCGGCCACGGCGCGGGCGCCCGCCGATGCTTCCAGCTCGCGCTCGATCTCCGCCCGCGCCCGGGGAAAGCGGCGGAGCCGCAGATAGCTGCCGGCCAGCCACGACGCCACGTCGGGCGAGCGGGGATCGAGGCGGGCGGCGTGCTCCAGGTCGGCGATGGCTTCGTCCCACCGGCCCAGCTCCATCTCGGCGACCGCGGCGCCGGTGAGCAGGTCGCTCCGGTTGGGTGCGATGCGAAGGGCCTCGCGGTACTCGCCGAGGGCGCCGGCGAAGTCGCCCGCGATGGCCAGCTTGTAGCGCCCGCTGGCGGCGCACGTCGGGCGAGGACGGCGCCAGTGCCAGGGCCCGCGCCCGCGTGGCCCGGGCGCTGTCGGCCTCGGGCAGGGCCATCCCGCCGAGGCGAAAGGCGCCCACCTGGGCGTGTCCGGTCGCAGCACCCGGACGCCGGGCGGCGGGGTGCTGAAGCGGAGCGCGATCACGGCGGGGCGGTGGGGCCCAGGTGGGCGGCTGCCCGGCCAGCATCTCGTAGCAGGTGGCGGCGAGGACGTACTGGTCGGCCCGGTGGTCAGCCGGCTCGGCCATGGCCTGCTCGGGTGACATGTACATCGGCGTGCCCATGCCGTGGCCGGCCTCGGTCAGGTGCTCGCCGGTGATCGGGACGATCGGCCGGGCGATCCCGAAGTCCGCCAGCAGGGTGACGCCGTCCTCGGTGATCAGGATGTTCTCCGGCTTGACGTCCCGGTGCACGACGCCTTCGCGGTGGGCGTACCCCAGCGCCTGGGCCACCTCGCGGGTGACCCGGAGCGCCTCGGCCACCGAGAGCCGGCCCTCGCGATTGAGCCGGTCGCGGAGCGACTCGCCACGAACGTACGGCATGGTGAACCAGAGGCGGCCGCCGGCCTCACCCGAGTCGATCACCGAACAGATGTGGGGGATGCTGCAGGCGGGCGGCGGTGGCGATCTCCCGGCGGAAGCTGTCGGCGCCGAGGCCCACGGCCGCCTCGGGACGCATCAGCTTCAGCGCCACCGGCCGGGCGTGCTGACGTCCTGCGCCAGAAACACCGTCGCCATGCCGCCATGCCCGAGCTCGCGCTCGATGCGGTAACGGCCCTGGAAATCGGTCGGCAGGGATGCGGGCACGGTCGAGTCGGGGTCGAGGATGATGAAAAAGGTGCTAGCCGTGGAGCGCGTTGTCGATGACGATCTCCAGGTCATCCGGCGTGCGCTGGCGGCACTCGCGCTTGAGGTCGTCGATGTCGGAGTCGAGGAAGCGGCCCAGCGCGGCGTCGGTGGTCACCTCGAACGCGGGGAGGTCCTTCTTGGCGGCGGTGTTGGAGTAGAGCGCCAGAATGGCCCGGTTGTCGAACCGGTAGAACGAGAAGGTGGGATAGCGGCCGAACAGCCAGAGGTCGGCCGGCTTGCCGTACTCCCGGGCCAGCCGGGCGAAGTAGCGGTAGGCGTCGGTGATCAGTCCGGGAATCTGGGGGCCGTCGTCGAAGTGCTTGCCGAGCGAGTACATCAGCTCGTGGTTTTCGAGGTCGGGCAGGAAGAGCTCGAGCGTGGTGCCCTCGCGCGCCAGGAACGCCTTGATGGCCGCGTCGTGGTTTTCCCGCCAGCGGCGGGAGTGGATGAAGTAGAGCGCCATCCGGTTCGACGACGCCAGCAGGTCCTCGAACCGCTGCATGAAGGCGGTGAACGGGGCGACGCGGATGATCCCGGACGGCACCTCGACGGGAGCGGTCATGGCGATGCGCGCGACAGTCCGCTCAGCCGGTCACTGAAAGCGGCTGTGCTCCTTGAGCACGGCCAGGCTCTTCGACCCGAAGGTGAGCAGGGCCTGGAACACGCCCTTCACCCCGATGGTGGATCCGGTCGGAGGCGGCGCCGAGGTCTCGCTGATCACCGTCAGGGTACCGGTACCGTCCTTCACCTGGTAGGCGCCCCTGCCAAGCAGGCCGGCGGACTCCCTCACCTCGCCCTTGATGCGCACTTCCTTGCCGTTGTACTTGGACGAGTTCTGCAGCAGCTCTCCGATCGGCGTCACTGAGGCGCAGCCGGCCAGCAGGAGCAGCACGGCCACGGCGGCGGAGCGGCCGGCGAAACGGGAAACACGACGCGCGGGTGAAGGCATCAAGAAACTCCGAGGCGGGGGCGAGGGAACGGCACCGAGCAGAATCTTACCGGCCCCCCGG
>JBBRGH010000115.1:0-8707 GCA_038240915.1 Gemmatimonadales bacterium
GCCGAGGGCCTGGAAGTCCACGGCGCCGCCGCTCTCGAACGGCGTGACCAGCGCGGTGCCGCATCCCGCGAACGGTGTCATCCGTCGTCTCCGAAGAGCATGTCCTCGACCGTGTACACTCCCCGGCGGCCGGGCAGCCACTCGGCGGCCGCCACCGCGCCGGCGGCGAAGCCATCGCGGCTCCGGGCCACGTGCCCGAGGGTGATCCGCTCGTAGGCGCCGTCGTAGGCCAGGAGATGCGTGCCCGGCGTGGCGCCCGCCCGGAGCGACGTGATGGGAAACGGCCGGGCCGGATCGGCGGCGGCGGCGCGCCGCTGGAGCGCGCGGGCCGTGCCCGACGGCGCGTCCAGCTTCGCCGCGTGATGCTCTTCCAGAATATAGGCCTCGAAGACCGGATGCCCGGCGAACCGCCGGGCCAGGTCGGCCGCCGCGCGGAGGAACAGGTGGACGCCGAGCGAGAAGTTGGCGGCGTGGAGCAGGGCGCCGCCACGCCGCTCGACCAGGGCGGTGACGCGCGGCAGCTGCTCCAGCCAGCCCGTGGTGCCGGTGACGACCGGAATGCCGGCCTCGATCAGTCGCTCGAGGTTGGCCGGCGCGGCTCCGGGCTCGGTGAACTCGACCGCGACCTCCGCTCCCTCGAGGCGAGCCGGCGTGAGCGCGGCGCCGCCGCCGTTCTCGTCCGCCCCGATCAGGGCCAGGACCGTGTGTCCCCGCGTCTCGGCCAGGCTGGCTACGAGGCGTCCCATCTTGCCGTCGCCCACGATCACGATGCGCACGGCCCCCCCCGATTCAGCACGAGCCGAAGAACTCCTGGTGCAGCCGTCGCACAACATCGGGTCCGTCTTCCTCGCGCACCACGAACGTCATGTTGATCGCCGACGCGCCCTGGGAGATCACCTCGACGTTGGCCGGCTGGACCGCGCGGAACAGGCGGTGGGCCAGGCCCGGCGTGGCCCGGATGCCGATGCCGACCACGGCGATGATCGCCCGGTTGTCCTCGACCCAGACCTCGCCCAGCTCGGCCAGCTCCCGGACCACCAGGTCGAGCCGGGATCGGTCCTCGACCGTGAGCGAGACGCTGACCTCCCCGCTCGCCAGCACGTCCACCACCACCTCGTGCCGCTCGAAGACCTCGAACATGGCGCGGAGGAAGCCAAAGGCGCCGAGCATCCGGGGTGCCCGGACGTTCACCACGGTGATGCCGCGTTTCCAGCTGATCGAGCGGACCGGCGAGTCCCCCATCCGCTCCAGCTCCGCGGAGGGCTCGATGGTGGTACCAGGGTCGTCGGGGCGGGTCGAGTTGAGGACCACGATGGGAATGCCCGCCTGCACCAGCGGCAGCGCGGTGGCAGGGTGGAGCACCTTGGCGCCAAAGGTGGCCAGCTCCGCCGCTTCCTCGTAGCTGGCGAAACGGAGCGTCCGGGCCGAGGGCACAATCCGGGGATCGGCGGTCATGAGCCCGTTGACGTCGGTCCAGATCTCGACTCGTTCCGCATCGAGCACGGCGCCGAGGAGCGCGGCGGTGAAATCGGAGCCGCCCCGGCCGAGCGTGGTGGGAACGCCGTCTGCGGTGGCGCCGATGAAGCCCTGCGTCACCGGAATGCGGCCGGCGTCGACCAGCGACGCGAGGCACTCGCGCGCCCGCTCCGCCAGGACCGGCATGGAGGGCGTGGCGCGCCCGTGCCGGTCGTCGGTCACCATGATCGGCCGGAGGTCGACCCAGGTGGCGGGGAGGGCGGCGGCATCCAGCGCCGCGGCCACGAGCCGGCTGCTCCAGAGCTCCCCCCGCCCGGCCACGGCGTCGCGCTCGGCCGGCCGCAGCATGCGGCCCAGCGCCGGGCCCAGCTCACGCCGGAGCGCGGCCGCGTCCTCAGCGATGGCGGGGAGCGCGAGCGGGGCGCCGGGCAGGTCCCGCGCGACGCCGGCATGGCGCTCGATCAGCGCGTCGATCGCGGCGTCGAGCGCGGCGGCGTCTCCGCCGTGCACCACCGGCCCGAGGGCGAGCAGGGCGTCGGTGACTCCCGCCAGCGCGCTCACCACCACGACCGGGCGGGCCGCCAGCCGGGAGCGGACGATGCCGGTCAGTCGCGCGATCGCCGCGGCATCGGCCACGGACGTCCCGCCGAACTTGGCGACGATCATGCGGGCCGTTCCACCCGGCCTTCCGCCACCAGCAGCTCGGCGATCTGGACCGCCTGTCCGGCCGCGCCCCGGATCGTGTTGTGCCCCAGGAGCACCAGGCGGAGATCGAGGATCGGGCAGGGACGCACCCGTCCCACCGTCACGGCCATGCCCCGCCCGCGGTCGAGGTCGAGCCGCGGCTGAGGCCGGTCCTGGCGGGCATCGACCTCGACCGGTGGCGTGGGGGACGATGGCAGACAGGCCACTCGCGGGTTCGCCCGGAACTCGCGCAGCGCGCTCACGGCCGCCTCGGGCGTCACCCGGGTCCGGAACCCCGCCGAGACGGTCATCAGATGCCCGTCCACCGTCGCCACCCGGTTGGTGTGGGCGCTGAGGGCGAAGTCGGCCGGCGCGACCCCCTCCGCGCCGAGCGTGCCGAGGATCTTTCGGCTCTCGCGCTCCATCTTCTCTTCCTCGCCGCCGATGTAGGGCACCACGTTGCCGAGGATGTCGAGTGAGGGCACCCCCGGATAGCCGGCTCCGGACACCGCCTGCATGGTCGAGACGAAGAGCCGATCCAGCCCGAAGGCCCGGTGCAGCGGCACCAGCCCCAGCACCAGCGCGGCGGTGGAACAGTTCGGGTTGGCCAGGATGGCGCCCGGCCAGCCGCGGCCCTGGCGCTGGCGGTCCAGCAGCGCCAGATGCTCGAGGTTGGCCTCGGGAATGAGCAGGGGCACGTCGGCGTCCATCCGGTGGTTCCGGGTGTTGGTCACCACGTACGCGCCGGCCGCGGCGAACGCCTGTTCGATCGGCCCCGCCACCTCCGCGTCGAGCGCGCTGAACACGATCGGCCCGGGCAGCGGGGGCGCCGACGGCTGGACGATGAGCCCGGCGATCCGGTCGGGCAGGGCGACCTGCTCGCGCCAGCGCACGACCTCGCCGTAGCGCTTGCCGGCGCTGGCCGCGGAGGCGGCTACGGCCGCGACCTCGAACCAGGGATGGTCCGCCAGCAGGCGCACGAACTTCTGGCCTACCGTGCCGGTGGCACCGAGCACGCTGACCGGAATCTTGGCTGTCATGTCGCCTCGCGGGCGAGAAGGTCGGTGGCCAGCCGGACGTAGAGCTCGACGCCGTGGAGCAGATCGGCCTTCCGGATGTGCTCCTGCGCGGTGTGCGCGACCCTGATCGTGCCCGGTCCTAGCTGGTATCCCTCGCCCCAGCTGGCCAGGAACGGCAGGTCGCTCGCGTAGCTCACCACGGTGGTGTCCCAGCCGGCCGGGGCCGCGCCGGCCTTGTGGCTGGGCAGCTCGACCGGGAAACTGATGGACACGCCCGGGCCGGCCAGCGCCCGCACGGCCGCCTTGAGCGGGCCGGTGGGCTCGACTGTGCGGAACAGGATCTGGGCGCTCGCCTCGGGTGCCTGGACGTTGGGCGCGACGCCGCCCCGGATCAACCCCCCGTTGAGGGTCGAGGTGCCGAGCAGCGGATCGCGCGCGAGCGGCATGCGGCGAATGCGCTCGATCGTGTCGAGCAGGGCCGCGACCGCGCTCTCGCCCTCCTCGGGATAGGCCGAGTGCGCCGCCCGCCCGGTGGCGTGGAGATCGACCCGGAGCGACCCTTTCTGGCCGATCGACAGCCGATTCTCGGTCGGCTCGCCATTCACCAGGAAGCGGCCCCGCGGCCCCAGGTCGGCGGCCACCCGGGCGCCATCGGAGCCGTTCTCCTCGCCGACCAGGAACAGGAGCCCGATGCGCCGCTCGCCCCCCGCGGCCAGCCGTTCGGCTGCGGCCACCATCGCGGCGGCCAGCCCCTTCGCGTCGCAGCTGCCGCGGCCGTGGATCGCCTCGGCGTCCTCGGCCAGCGGCAGATACGGCGGCACGCAGTCCACGTGGGTGGAGAAGACCAGCTCGGGAGGCTCCCGGAAGGCCAGCAGGTTGTCCCGGCCGGGCGTGACCGTCTGGCGACTCGTGCGGTAGCCCGCCCGCCCGAGCGTCCCCTCGAGCAGATCGGTGGCCGGACCCTCCGACCCGGTCGGGGTCTCGAGGGCCACCAGGGCACGGGTGAGCTCGAAGGGGTCGGCCAAAGTATCCATGAATGCAAGTGCCCCGCCGGCGAGGCGCGCGGCAGGGCTCCAGGTGGTGAGCAGAGGCGGCAGCGCCCCCGGCCAGGTACTATTGAACAGGCGCAAGTTAGGGAAAGCGCCAAGGCGCGGCAAGGTGCTCCAGGCGTCAGGAGGCCCCCATGTCGGCACACCTTCCATCTCTCGTTCCGCTCGCGGTGCTGCTGCTCGCCGCCGGCTGCGGCGAGACCATGTTCACCGTCTCCTCCGACGGACAGATCGAGGTCGCCGTGAGCACCTCGGGCATCGACCCCGATGCCGACGGCTTCAGCGTGACCGTGGACGGCGGAACCGCGCGGTTCGTGGCTCCGGGCGGCCGCGTGGTGCTCGACAGCTTGCGGGCAGGCAGCCACAGCGTGCTGCTGACCGGCCTGGCGGAGAACTGCCGGGTCGAGGGCAGCAACCCCCGGCCGGTGGTGGTCGGCGGCGACGGCACCGCCGCGGTGAGGTTCACGGTCCCCTGCGCCCGCCTCACGACCGGCGGCTTCACCGTCCAGGTGACCACTTCCGGCGATTCGGCCGACGCCGACGGCTACGCCCTCGCGGTCGCCGGCGGCGAGATCCGGGACATCCGGCCCATCGCCAGCGAGACCTTCCTCCGGCTCACGGCCGGCAGCCACCTCATCACCCTCAAGGACGTGGACTCGCCCTGCGCGGTGACCGGCGGCAACCCGCAGCCGTTCACCGTGATCCCGGGCAAGACGGTGCTGGTGCGGCTGGCGGTGGTCTGCGGCGGTGGCGCCTGAGCTAGGCCGGCCGTCCGGCGACGTCGGCAGCGGCGGCCTCCCGCCGTCCGGCGTCGAGATCCACCAACGCGAGAATCGCTGCGCCCACGGCGAAAAAGGCGATCACGCTCAGGATCGCATTCCTACTCGACCCGGTGGCCGCGATCGTCCCGGCGAAGATCAGCGGCCCGAAGATCCCCGCGAACTTCTCGAACACGCTGAAGAAACCGAAGAACTCGCCGCTCTTGTGCTGCGGCACCATGCTGGCGAACAGCGACCGGCTGAGCGCCTGCGTCCCGCCCTGCACCATCCCCACCAGGCCCGCCAGGACGTAGAAGTGGGCGGCGGTCTTCATGTAGAAGCCCAGGATGCTGATGGCGGTGTAGGCCAGGAGCCCGAGGAAGAGCGCCCGCTTGGCCCCGATTCGCCCCGCCAGCATGCCGAACAGAAACGAGCAGGGAATCCCCACGAACTGCACCAGCAGGATGGCACCGAGCAGCGCGCTCTGGTCGATCCCGAGCTCGGTACCGTAGGCCGTGGCCATCTTGATGATGGTCTGGATCCCGTCGTTGTAGACCAGGAAGGCCAGCAGCATCAGGAACGCCTGCCGGTAGCCGCGCAGCTCGCGAAACGTCTCGGCCAGCCGGACGAACGCCATCCGGACCGGGCTCTGGCCACGCCGCTCGTCGGGCTCGAGCCGGGCGGGCGGCTCCGGCACCCGCCGGAACAGCGGGATCGAGAAGACCAGCCACCAGACCGCCACGCTGAGAAAGGCCAGCCGTGCGGGCAGCGTCGCCGCGCTCTCGCTGAGACCGGGACCGGCGGGGAGGCCGAACCACGCGGGCTTCTGGATCCAGGCCAGGTTGAGCGCCAGCAGCAGCCCGCCGCCGACATAGCCCAGGGCGTAGCCCGCGGTGGAGATCCGGTCGATCTCGCCCGGCCGGGCGATGTGGGGGAGCAGCGCCTCATAGAAGACGAAGCTGCCCGCCACGCCGATCAGCGCCAGCACGAAGAGCCAGCTCGCCAGGGTGAGGTCGCCGGTGTGGACGAAGAAGAGGCCGGCCACGCCGAAGATGCCCAGGAGCATGAACCCGGCGATGAATCGCTTCTTGGTGCCGCCGTAATCCGAGACGGCGCCGAGCACCGGCGAGGCGATCGCGATCAGCACCAGCGCGACGGTGTTGACCGTCGCTAGCCGCTGGGTGGCGCCGCTCTGCGCCAGCCCGGCGCCCGCCACCTTGACGAAGTAGATCGGGAAGACGGCGACCATGACCGTGGTCTGCATCGCGGACGCAGCCCAGTCGTACATGGCCCACGCGCGCAGCTCCGGCCGATCGAGCCCGAGCCGGCTCAGCAGGGAGGAAGGCATGCCGGAAGATGGGGGCGGCGGGGCCCGGGGCAACCCTGTTCGCTCGGTGGCCTCCGGTCCGGAGCCGTGGCCGCCCGCCCCGGGCAGGATCAGGCGCACCGCGCGTTCGCCCTGGAGGTCTCGGGCCTCGCCGGCGTCGCCGCCTCTGCCGGCTTGATCCGCTAGGCCGGCTGGCGCGCTTCCCGTGCGCTCCGCCAGAGCGACAATCCCACCGCGCCGCCGAGCGTGAGGATGATGACCGCCAGGCTGGCCAGGATCGGCACGTGGACCCAGGCGCTCACCGCCATCTTCCCGCCCACGAACACCAGGATCAGCGCCACGCCGGGCTTGAGATAGGCGAACCGGTCCATCATGCCCGCCAGCACGAAGAAGAGCGCCCGGAGCCCGAGGATGGCGAAGACGTTCGAGCTGTAGACCAGGAACGGGTCCCGGGTCACGGCGAAGATGGCCGGAATGCTGTCGATCGCGAAGACCAGGTCGGACCACTCGAGCACGAGAAGCACCAGGACCAGCGGCGTCGCCAGCAGCCGGCCGGTCCCGGTCCGGCAGGTGAAGTGAGCGCCGTTGTAGCTGTTGCTGAACGGCAGGACGCGCCGCGCCAGCCGGACGATGGGGTTCTTGTCCGGCTCGATCCGGGCATCCTGCTGGAACAGCATCCGCACTCCGGTCAGGATCAGGATCCCGCCGAAGACGTAGATGATCCACTCGAACTGCTGCAGCAGCAGCGCTCCCACCCCGATCATGATGAACCGCATCACGATGGCGCCGAGGATGCCCCACTTGAGCACCTTGGGCTGGGCCTCGGCGGGGACGCCGAAGTAGTTGAAGATGAGGATGAAGACGAAGAGGTTGTCGACGCTGAGGGAGAGCTCGATCAGGTAGCCGGTGTAATACTCGAGGGCGTGGTGCGCGCCCTCCCGCCACCAGAGGAACAGCCCGAACAGGAGCGCGAAGGTGACGAGCCCGCCGCTCCAGCTCAGGGCCTCCTTGAAGGACAGCACGTGGGACCGCCGGTTGAGCACCCCCAGGTCGAGAACCAGGAGGGCGACGACGATCCCCGTGAAGCCGAGCCAGACGGCGAGGCCGTGCTGGCCCACCTAGCGGCTCGCCACCACCGTCATCGCCTCGAGCCGGGCCACCCGCTCCGCCGTGGGCGGGTGGGTGCTGAACATGCCGGCCAGACGGCTGTGCGCCGCCAGCGGGTTCACCTGCGCCAGCGGGGCCACGGCGGGGGCCACCTGCATCGGGATCCGCTGTGCCATCGCGTCCAGCCGCCGGAGCGCGTTGGCGAGCGGCAGCGGCCGCCCGAGGATCTCGGCCCCGACCCGGTCGGCTTCAAACTCGCGCTGCCGGGACACCGCGAACTGGATCAGCATCGCGCCGATGGGCGCCAGCAGCAGCAGGGCCAGCTGGGCCAGCGGATGGCCGTCGTCGTCGCTCCGGCCGCCGCCGAAGAGGAGCAGGTAGGGCAGGTTGCTGATCGCGCCCGCGACGCCTGCCGCGATAGTGGTGATCAGCATGTCCCGGTTCTTCACGTGGGCCAGCTCGTGGGCGATGACCCCCTCGAGCTCCTCCTGCGGCATGTACTTGAGGATGCCCGTGGTGACCGCGACGACCGCGTGCTCGGGGCTCCGCCCGGTGGCGAAGGCGTTGGGCTGCTCGTGCGGCGCCACTGCGACGACCGGCATCGGCAGGCCGGCCCGCTGGCGCAACCGGTCGACCATCCGGACCAGCTCGGGCGCCTGCTCCTCGGTCACGATCTGGGCGCCGTACATCCGGAGCACGATCCTGTCCGAGAAGAAATACATGATGAAGTTGAACGCGCTGCCCAGGATCAGGGCCAGCACGAGCCCCTGGGACCCGCCGAGCAACTGGCCGGCGAGCAGAAACAGGCCCAGCAGGCCGGCCATCAGGACCATGGTCTTGATGTTGTTCATGCGCTCCTCGTACTCCTCGCTGGTGAGTGGGGTCTGGGGTACAAAAAGAGCGAGACCCCGTCCGCTCCGCTTTCGCGTGGACGAAGGTCTCGCTCTGATGCGGGGAGATGGTGACTCCCTCGACCCCGGCTGGACCGTGCCCGAACCCGTCGGACAGTCTTGACGATCCAGTCGTCCGCCTTGCGGGCGGATGAGCTACTCCCCTTCTCGAAGGGGAAAATTTAGCGGGGTGACCCCCGGGAATCAATCGGCAGGCCGCCTGTCGGCCGAGCCCGGCGCCGGCGGGCTAAAACCCCGGCTCGGCCTGGTGCACGGGATCGTCGAGGCGGATCGCCTGCACCATGGCGCCGACCGGGGTGTCGAACTGGCCTTCGGGCAGCACCAGCAGCGCGTTGGCCAGCACCATGGAGGTGAGGATGCCCGAGCCCTGGGGCCC
>JBBRGH010000116.1:0-8699 GCA_038240915.1 Gemmatimonadales bacterium
CTGCTGGAGCTGACCTGGCGGGGCGCCGAGCCGCTGACGCTGCCGACGGGCGAAACCCGCCAGTTCCTGGCGGACGGCGACGAGGTGGTGATGCGAGGATATGCCGAACGGGAAGGGGCGGTGCGGCTGGGCTTCGGCGAGTGCCGGGGGGTGATCGCGGCGGCGTGAGGAATGAACCACGGGCCGGTCCGGCTTCCCCGGCCTTCGGCCGCGTGGCATATTTCCCCGCTACCTCCTGGGAGACCCCGCCCGTGGCCACATTCCTCAAGACCACCGAGATCTCGATCGACGCAGCTCGCACCCTGCCGCGGGAATACTACACGTCGTCCGAAATCTTCGGCCATGAGCTGGAATTCATTTTCACCAAGCGCTGGCTCTGTGTGGGCCGGGAGGACCGGATCCCCGAGCCGGGAGACTGGTTCACCCAGGCGATCGGCCCGGAGAGCATCCTGGTGCTCCGCGACCGCGAGGGGGGCGTCCGGGCGTTTTACAACGTCTGCCGCCACCGCGGCACCCGCCTCTGCGAGGAGCACGCGGGCCGGTTCACCGGCACGATCCAGTGCCCCTACCACGCCTGGGCCTACGGCCTGGACGGGCGGCTGATTGGCGCCCCGTCCACCGGCGAGATCGAGAACTTCGACAAGGCCGACTGGCCGCTTCACCCGGTGGCGGTGGCGAGCTGGGAAGGGTTCCTCTTCATCAATCTCGCCGAGGACCCCGAGCCGTTCGACCAGGCCTGGCTCCCGCTGCTGGGCCGGTTCAGCCGCTTCAACCTGCCGAACCTCAAGGTGGCGCGGACCATCGAATACGACGTGAAGGCCAACTGGAAGCTGCTGTTCCAGAACTACTCGGAGTGCTACCACTGCGGCCCGGTCCACCCGGCGCTTGCCAAGCTGACGCCGCCCACCAGCGGCGAGAACGATCTGACCGAGGGCCCATTCACCGGCGGTTTCATGGTGTTGAGCCGCGGTGCCGAGAGCCTCACGATGAGCGGGGACAGTTGCGGGGTGACGGTGGGCGACCTGCCGGAGGAGGATCTCAATCGCGTCTACTACTACGCGATCTTCCCCAACATGCTGCTGAGCCTGCATCCCGACTACGTGATGTTCCACACCCTCTGGCCGCAGGGCACCGACCGGACGCTGATCAGCTGTTCCTGGCTCTTTCACCCCGCCACGCTGGGCGATCCCACCTTCCGGCCCGAGGACGGGATCGAGTTCTGGGACATGACCAACCGGCAGGACTGGCACATCTGCGAGCAGAGCCAGCTGGGGGTGGTGTCGCGAGCCTACACGCCGGGGCCGTACTCGAAACGGGAGAGCCTGTCGGTGCAGTTCGATCGGGAAGTGCTGCGGAGCCTCAGGGGCGAGCGGTAGGCCGTCAGCCTCCGGTTCAGACCATGTAGTTCGCCGGCGGATTCTGCAATTGGAGAATGGCCCGGTCGATCCGGAACGGCTCGATGTTCCGCTCGGTCCGCCCGTCCAGGGCCAGATCGGCCAGCACGCTCCCGATGAGCGAGGCGAACTTGTAGCCGTGCCCGCCGCCGATTCCGACCACCACGTTGGGATGCTCCGGGAGGGTGTCGATCACGAAATCGCGGTCCGGCGTCAGGGTGTAGAGACAGGTCTTGGTGTAGATGATCGGGCCCAGCGCCTTGGGGATATAGCGGCCGAGGAAGTCCACGGTGCGCTTGAGGGCGTCCTGGTCGGGCTCGAACGTGCGGGTATCGGCCGTGACCTCCGCGCCGCCCGCGTCCTGCCCGGCCTTGGGGCCGGCCTCGCCGAAGGTGGGGAAGCCGTAGAAGCAGGGATCGTCCATCCAGATCCAGATCGGAAAACGGTCGGGCCGGAAGTCGTCGGGATGCGGGGTGGCGAAGTAGCTCACCTGCTCCTTGGTGACCCGGAGCGGGAGACGGATGCCGAAGTGGGTCAGGGCGCCGTTGGACCAGGCACCCGCGGCGACGACCAGCCGGCGGCCCCGGTAGCTGACGCCGCCCGCGGTGACCTCGACCCCGTCGCCGGTGGAGCGGAGCCGCTCGACCGGCACGCCATCCTTGAGGGTGGCGCCGTGCTCCCGCGCCATCCGCACGTGGGCCGCGTTCCCCCGGGCCGCCATCGCGATGCCGCTCTCCGCCTGGTACAGACCGTGGATGTCGTCGGTCACGGTGAACTGGGGCCAGCGCCGGCGGATCTCGGCCCCGTCGAGGTGCTCGTACCGCACTCCGGCCGCGTCCATGCTGCCGCTGTAGTTGGTGAGCGGGATGGCGCTCTGGCGGGGACCGAAATCGAGGCCGCCCGTCTTGAGCACCAGCTGCTCGCCGCTGTCCCGCTCCACTTCGGCCCAGGCGGTGTAGGCGTGCCGGGCCAGCTCGACATACGCCGGGGTGTGGTACGACAGCCGGATGATCCGAGAGTGATCCTGCGATTCCCCGCGCACGTGGCCCAGCTCGAACTGCTCGAGACCCAGCACGGCGGTGCCGGCCCGGCGGGACAGCCAGTAGACGGCGGCGCTGCCCCAGCCGCCCAGCCCTACCACGATGTACTCGAAGTCGCGCCGCATCAGGTCGCTCCGCCGAGCCGGTCGGCGATGTAGCGCCGGATGTCGAGACTCGCGCTCTCCATCGGCGCGTAGAAGCCGGTCCGGAACACCCGGGACGACATCCCGCGCTGAACCGACTCGCAGATGGCCCAGTCCTGCCGGTTGACCAGATCCCAGAACTCGACCGCGTCCGACGGGTCGAACCCGGGCCGGGCCATCTCCGTCGGATGGAACAGGAATTCGTTCACGATGGTCGTCCGGTCCGGTCCCTGGGGAAAGACCAGAAACGCCGCCACGTGCTCGGCACTGAGGCTGAGCATGAAATTGGGATAGATGAGCTCGCCCTTGTGCCGGATCCGCTCGTCCTCGTCGAGCCCGGGGAACGGATGCCGGTCGGAGGTGCCGCTGGCGGTGAAGGTCCAGGCGCCGTCCCGGTGGGGAATGCCGCGCTCCCAGTCGAGCTCGGATCCGCCGCGCTGCTTGAACGCGGGCACCAGCCGGCAGAGCTCGGGGTGGACCGGCCCGCAGTGATAGCACTCGTTGTAGTTCTCCAGCAGCACCTTCCAGTTGGCCTGGACCTCGTAGCTGATCCGGCGCGCCACCCGAAGCTCCGCCAGCGGATAGCGCCGGAGCCGCTCGGGCACCGGGCCCAGCTGGGCGGCCAGCGTGTGCCCTCGCGCCACCGCGTCGTCCGGGGTGAGCTGCACGAACACGAAGCCGCCCCAGGTGTCCACGCCCACCGGATGAAGCGACAGCTCCGCCCGGGCGAGACCGTCGGCCTCGTCGAGAAAGGGGGCGGTGCGAAGGTCGCCCTCGAGCGTGTAGGTCCAGGAGTGGTATGGGCAGCGGATCCCGCCGGAGAACCTGCCGGACCCGCACTCGGGCAGCAGCCGGGAACCGCGGTGGCGGCAGACGTTGTAGTGGGCGCGGAGCCCGCCGTCCCGGGCGCGGACCAGGAGGATGCTCTCGCCGGCGACGTCCTTCACGATGTAGTCGCCGGCGGCGGCCAGCTCCTCCTCGCGGCCGACGCAGACCCACTCGCGGCAGAGGATCCGCTCCTGCTCCCGGGCGAATGTCTCGGGCGACAGGTACGCCTCCCGCGGCAGGGTCCGCTCGAGCCCGGTTCCCGCCCGCGCCTCGAGGCTCACCGGGGCGCCTCCCCGCCCTCGGGGCCGTAGAACACCACCCAGACGATCAGATCGTCCGTGAACGCCTCGAAGCGGTGGACGACGCCGGCCGGCACGAACAGCACGTCGCCGGGACTGAAGCGGTGGAGGGACTCGCCGTTCCGGAACTGGCCCTGCCCCGCTACGACCACGTAGACCTCGTCCCGGCTGTGCGGGGTCTGGCGATCGGTGCCCCGGGGGGCGTACAGCTCCACGCTGAGCGACCCGTGCCGGAACAACTCGACGAACCGCTCGCCGTTGGGGCCGGGCAGCTTGGCGAGTCCGTCGGCGACGATGAGCTGGTGGTCGGGCACGGGGCAGCCTCGGTGATGCTGGTGTCTGGGACCTAGGCCCGCAGGTCGCGGACGATCTCACGCGCCGCGTTGTAGCCGCACGCTCCCATCACCCCGCCCCCAGGATGCGTGGCCGCGCCGCACATGTACAGCCCCCGGACCGGGGTCCGGTAGTCGGCGTAGCCGGGCACCGGCCGCATGAACGAGAGGCTGCTGAGCGACATCACGCCCTGCATGATGTTGCCGCCGGTGAGGCCGAACCGCTGCTCCAGGTCCACCGGCGAGAGGATCTGCCGCGCGATGACCGAGCGCGTGAAATTGGGGGCGAACTGGTTCATCAGCTCGAAGCAGCGGTCGGCGTACTTCTCCTTTTCCGCCTCGAGCGAGCGGCCCGGCGCGAGCTGGTAGGGGAAGTACTGGGTGAACATCGACATGACGTACTTGCCCTTGGGCGCGAGGGTGTCGTCCAGCACCGAGGGGATGGTGGCCTCGATGATCGGGTGCGCCGACGGCCGGCCGTACTTGGCGTCGTCGTAGGCCCGCTCGATGTACTCCATCGTGGGCGAGATGTGGATGGTCCCGCGGTGCTGCGGGCCCGGCGCCGTGCCGGGCACGGCCGCGAAGTCCGGCAGCTCGCTCAGGGCGACGTTGATCTTGCAGCTGGCGCTGGCGTAGTCGATGTGGCGGACCGCCTCCACGAACTCGGCCGGCAGGTCGCCGGTGGCCATCAGCTTGAGGAAGGTGACGTGGGCGTCCACGCCCGAGGCCACCCGCGGAGCGCGGATCTCCGTGCCGTCGGCCAGGGCCACCCCCTGCACCGTGCCGTTCTTCACCAGGATCTTCGCCACCGCGGCGTTGGTCCGGATCTCGGCGCCGCGCTCCCGCGCCGCCGCCGCGATCGCGTTGCTGATCCCGCCCATGCCGCCCCGGACGTAGCCCCACACGCCGCGCACGCCGTTGCACTCGCCCATCACGTGATGGAACAGCACGTAGGCGGTGCCGGGCATCGACGGCGAGGCCATGGCGCCGATGATGGCGTCGGTTGCCAGGGTCACCTTGAGCTGCTCGCTCTCGAACCAGCGATCGAGGATCGGCGTGGCGGCCCCGGCCAGGATCTCCACCGCCTTCTGCCCGTCCGTCCCCAGCTTCACGAAGGCCAGGCCAAGCTTGGCGAGCTGCAGCAGGTTGGCCGGGCGGAGCGACCACGGATTGGGGGGCGTCATCACCAGGGTCGGCTCGAGGAAGTCCGCCACCCGCTCGAGCATCGCTTCGTACCTGGGCAGCGCTTCGGCGTCCCGGGCGGAAAACTTCGAGATCTCGCGCTGGGTCAGCGCCTTGTCCGGGCCCAGCAGGAGCGAGCGGCCGTCGGGAAAGGGCGTGAACGAGGACGGACTTCGCGGCAGCATCTCGAAGCCATGCCGGGCCAGCTCGAGATCGCGGATGATCTCGGGTCGGAGCAGGCTGTTCACGTAGGCCGCGGTGGAGACCTTGTAGCCGGGCCAGACCTCTTCGGTGACGCAGGCGCCGCCCAGCACCTCGCGCCGCTCGAGCACCAGCGCCTTGAGGCCCGCCCGCGCGGCATACGCCGCCGTGACGAGACCATTGTGGCCACCACCGATGATGATGAGATCGTAGGACGCGGACATGAGATTCGCGGGGTTGAGGTCGCGAATCTTAGACGGGGCGGTGGGAAGGCGGAAGGGCGGCGGTTGAGGCCCGCGGCCCGCGTTCGGACCCGCCCGGTGCCACGAAGGGGGCACGCCCGCAGGCCTGCCCCTCCGCTCCGTTCCGGTGGCTCGGGTTGCGCAGCGTGGCTACCGAGCCAGCTGGATTTCCGTCCGCGCGTACACGAACCGCCCGTTGTATCCGAACGGCGAGGCCGCGGCCCAGGGGAAGGTGCCGAAATTGTTGTTGAAGTCCTTCGAGGTATCGCCCGCGTCGTCCACCACTACTGTCGAGCTGGGCTGGTCGGGGTAGACGTCGAACAGGTTCCGCACGCCGACGGACAGCTTGATGAAGTTGAACCGATAGCCCACCTCGGCGTCCACCAGCCCCTTGCCGCCGTAGTTCTCGCGGCAGAGGTCACAGAAGCCGGGCTGCGCCGAGCTGAACCCGCCGTAGTAGGACAGCCGCCCGAGCGAGCTGAAGCGCCCGATGTCGTAGTTGGCCTGCAGCGTGCCCCGCCAGTCGGGCCGCTCGTCCTGGATCCCGATCGCGGTCACCGAGTCGAGCAGGCCGGGCTCGGTCGAGCCCGCGTCGATCAGGACCTGCGGCAGCGGATCGACGCGGATGATCTTGTTGCGGGTGTAGTTGAACCCCGCCGTCAGGTCGAGTGTGCCGCTGGCGCCGGCGGGCACCTTGTAGCCCGCGGTGATGTCCACGCCCTGGGTCCGGGTGTCGAGGCCGTTGGTGAAGTACTGGACCCCGCCGATGTTCCCGAACCCCGCCGCGGTGAGCAGGGTGACCGAGGCGGCGTCGTCGAAGGTGGCGCCGAGCAGGATCTGGTTGTTGATCCGGATATGGAAGTAGTCGGCGGTGAGCGTGAAGTTGTCCACCGGCGTGACCACGAACCCGGCGCTCAGGTTGTAGGCGGTCTCCTCCTGCAAGGGCTTGGCGCCCAGCGCCGCCGCGGCGGGGTTGTCGGCCGGGAAGATGCCGACGTCCACGAACTGCCCCGCGATCACGTTGGGCACCACCTTGCTGACCGCCACCTGGCTCAGGCCGGGCGCCCGGAAGCCGCTGCTGGCGGCGGCGCGGAACGTCAGCCGGCGCGACGGCTGGTAGCGAACCGAGCCCTTGAAGCTCACCCGGGAGCCGAAGTCGCTGTAATCCTCGAACCGGGCGGCCGCGCTCACCAGCACCCGCTCGGACAGGTTGGTCTCGCCGTCGGCGTAGAGGCCGAAGTTGGTGCGATGGCGGTCGCTCTCGTCGCCCGGGGCGAAGCCGGGGAACGACTGCGACCCGCCGGGCGCCAGATCGGAGCCGTTCTGGTCGGTGGCCCCGCCGTTGACGTACGACGCGAGCTCGCCGGCCCGGATGGCGTAGCGCTCGCGCCGGAACACCGCGCCGAAGGCCAGGTTCACCGGATTCCGGAGGCCGAGGGACACGGGCTTGGCCACGTTGAGGGCGGTCACCAGCTCCTCGCGGAGCACGCGGCCCGCGAAGAAGGAGAGTTGGTTCGGAATGCCCGGGTCGTCGGAGGTGCCGAGGACGCTGTCGGCGCCCGGCGCGCAGGCCACGTCGAGACAGGGGCCGAGCGAGGCGTTGAGGGTGTTGCCGATCTCGTAGTCGAAATCGTTGTGCCCGAACTCGGCGCCCAGGTCGTAGTTCCAGCCGGAGACCAGGCCGCGGAGCCCGCCCGCCGCCGAATAGTCGGTCACCAGGCCGCCGATGGTCGGGAGGAACCCGAGCGGGTAGATCTGCTGCCAGTTCCGGCCGCTGTCGAAGTAGCGGCGGTAGGGATTGCCCACACCGTTGCGGTGGCTGTAGCCGCCGAAGCTGTAGATCTCGCTGCTACCCGACGCGTTGACCGGCATCCGGAAGTTGCCCCAGGCCAGCGCGTCGCGCTCGAGCCCGTCGCCCCAGTGGTGATTGGGCTGCGGCACCGGGTTGTTCTTGTGAATGACCTGGCCGATGTCGTTGATGCTGTCGGCCACACCGGTCCCCGCCGACTCGAACGGATCGGCCCAGGCGCGGTTGGTCGGCTGGCGGTCGCGGTATTCGCCGAACAGGCCCAGCGATCCGCGCCCGATCCCAATGCCGTAGCCCCCGTTCACGTTCACGGTGGTGCCGTCGTCGGGATAGTTGTCGGTGGTGTAGCGGCCGGCATCGGCGTTGACGAAGGGGGTGAAGGCCCCGTCCCTGAGCACCAGGTTGACCACGCCGGCGATGGCGTCGGACCCGTACTGGGCCGCCGCGCCGTCCCGCAGCACCTCGATCCGGTCGAGCGCGCTCGACGGGATGGCATTCAGGTCCACCCCGCTCGACCCGGCTCCCATCCCATAGGTAAAGTTGTTGACCAGGGCGGTCTGGTGCTGCCGCCAGCCGTTGACTAGCACCAGCGTGTGGTCGGGGCTGAGGCCGCGGAGGGTGAAGGGGCGGACCACGTCGCCAGCGTCGGTCACGCTCTGGCGGGGAAAGTTGATCGAGGGCGACACCGCCTGCAGGATGATGCTGGTCTCGGTGCTGCCCTGCTGCGCCAGCCGCTCGGCCGGGAAGATGTCCACCGGCACCGCCAGCTCCTCGGCCGCGGTGTGGCGGGCCCGGGAGCCCACCACCACGTCGATCGGGGCCAGCTGGACCGTGCTCCGGGCCAGGCTGAAGTCCTGCCGGACCAGGCCGCCTTCCATCCGCACCTGGCTGGTGGCCGCCTGGAAGCCGATCAACCGGACCCGGACGGTGAAGGTCCCGGCGGGCACGCCCCGCAGCTCGTAGCCGCCGGTGGCGCCGGTGGTGGCGCGGAGGCCGGTGGCCTCGATCGTCACCGAGGCGTTCGGGAGGGTGGTCCCCGCGCTGTCGGTGACCGTGCCCGACAGGGTGCCGGACTGCGCGGCCAGCGGGACGGTGGCGAGGAGGAGCGGCAGGATCAGCGCGAGAAGCCGAACCGGGCGTGGCGTCACGGAGCCTCCGGGACTCGAGTGGGCGCCCCGAGCCGCATGCCGGAGGGACGCAATGGGTGCAGCAGCACGGAGATGAACCTGGC
>JBBRGH010000117.1:0-8625 GCA_038240915.1 Gemmatimonadales bacterium
CAGGACCTCCTTGGCCCGGTAGATGTCGGTGTCCTGGTCGAGCTCGAGGATGCACTTGGCCTGCGGCATCTCCCGGAAGTACTTGAGCAGCGGCGTCCAGTTGGCATCGCAGTGGAGCGCGGGCGTGATGCCCTTGGCGACGAATGCCTCCGTCATCTGGACCAGGTGCTTGAGCGCCCGCTCCTCGAACATCTTGGGCGAGATGAAGGTGGTGCTGCAGCGCATCGGGTAGATCTCGACCCGCTTCCCCCGGCTCATCATCAGCGGCTGGAGCATGCTCGCGATGATCGGTTCGACGGCGGCATCGCAGGCCTTGGCGACCAGCTCCGGGATGTCGTACAGGTCTTCGGAGAACTTGGCGAAGGTGCGGGCCAGACTGAACCGGTCAAACGGCGGGGTGCCAGCGCCGTAGAACTCGGGCACGATGCCGCGCTTCTCGAGCCGTCTCGCGTTGCCCCGGATCCGCCAGCCGAGCTGGATGAAGTGGGCCGTCGTGCGGATTCGGGACAGGCGGCCGGGACGGAGCCCAGGCTGTACCCGGACCATGTAGTCCATGAACCACCGGCTGAAGCCCTGCTGGACCAGGAGCTCGTAGTCGTCGGTGGTCATCACCTCTTCCTCGAGCACCTGGAACATCTCGTCGTCGCCGAGCTCGCGCCCCGGGAGCTTGTGCTTGAGGCCCTCGGAGAAGGCAACGTCGGTGGGCCACAGGGCGAAGCCCATGTCGAATGGGATGCGATCGGCTGCCCGATCGACCGCGTCGCGCCAGCCGGTGACGCTGCCGAAGATGTCGGCCTGCTTCACGCCGGCGAGCTTCGCCGTGTAATGGATCAGCAGTGGGGCGACCGGGGTCTCGCCCGGAGCCGCCGGCTGGAGGGCAACCGCCCTATCGATTCGCTCCTGTGAATCCACGCCCTCGACTCCTTCCCTGTGTTCGCTAGGACCGCACGCCATGGACCGCCGCGGCCCACTGGAGGAGGCTGCCGAACACCACGGCAGCCTCGATCACCGGGATCCCTACTCCTGCCACACGTCGTTGTCGTGGGACCCGCGTGCCATGTGGATCTCGTCCTCGCCGGCCTCGAAGTCGAACCACCACTTCCACTTCCGCTCCTGGCGGCCATAGCCGAAGAACTTGTCGAGCCTGACGATCAGCGGGTTGAACACCGGCATGGTGCGGATCGTCCACCGGATCACGTCGTGGATCCGCCCCGGCGACTTGTTCCAGGGACAGGACTTCACGCACATCCCGCACCCCGCCCCGTTCTGGTTGGAGACCCGGTACTTGGTGCAGCGCGGCATGTCGAGCGGCCAGGACATGTACCCGTTGTGCTCGACCTTGTCATCGGCCGATGAGATCGCCTTGGAGGGACAGCTCTCGGCACAGCGCTTGCACGTGCGGCAGAAGGCCTGGAGGCCGATGTCGATGGGGCGGTCCGGCACAAGTGGCAGGTCGGTCGTGACGATGGCCGCCTTGAACCGGCCGCCGAGGTGGGGGTTCAGGGCCCAACCGGCCCGGCTCAGCTCGCCCAGGCCCGCGAGGATGATCAGGGGCGTCACCACCATGTCGTACGCCGGGATCGGCCCGCTCTGGAAGTGAGCCTTCGCCGGGAACCCGAGCCGCCGGATGTAGGCCGCCATGCTGCAGGCGACGTGCGCGGAGGCGTTGTACGTCAGGTAGCTCTCACAATTGGAGATCCAGTCGTGCCCCGTCGACCCCGCCATCGTCTCGTAGTCCCACTCGGACAGGAGCACGATGGCGTACTTGTGGTCGAGGGTGATGGGCTGACCCTTCGGGTCCGTGCTGTACAACGCCCACGACGGCAGCTCGCAGATCCCGACGGCCTGCGCCTTCAGGAAGTAGCCAAGCTCCTTGATGTGGGCGCTCGTGATGGCCGGGTCCGAGGGCACCGGAGCCTGCGCCGGGAAGACGGGCCCGTCGCGCAGCGGCGCAAAGTTCACGCCGAAGTCAAACGCAAGGCCCGCCATGAGCGGTGACTTCTTGCCGAAGCGGTTGAACTCGCGCTGGGTGGCTGCCCCCAGGCGCCCCGTCGCAGCCTGGGCGAATCCCTGGTTGCGGGCATCCAGGCGCTTGATGTCGCCGACGATCGGCGTCGTGATCTTGTCGACCTGGCGGGCGGGGTCGATCGGGTAGGGCGCCAACGTCTCCTTGCCGACCAGGATGTCGGGATAGCGGGCCTCGGCCATTGGGCGGTCCCTTCTTGTTCTGACGCCTGGTTCTCCTGGCTCGCGGGGTCCACGCTCCCTGTCCGTACGATCATCAGGATGCTGATGATGCATCTGGCGCGTGACGGGCCTCCGGTCACGTCGTCGTGTGCCGCAACAGCGCCCTCGCGGTCGAGCGTGCCCGCAAGCGCGAGGCGCTCCTCGTCGCGACGGAAGGCGCCCTCGCCAAGGTCGCCCTGAGCGTGGAGCATGGCCGGCTGCGGAGCGCCGCCGCCATCGGCCTGCGCGCAGGCCGAGTGGTGAACGCGAAGAGGATGGCCAAGCACTTCGAGCTCGACATCGCGGACGGGGTCTTCGCCTATCGGCGGCGGACCGAGGCGATCGCGGCCGAGGCGGCGCTCGACGGGCTGTACGTGGTGCGCACGAGCGTGTCGGCCGAGCGGCTCCCGACGCCCGCGGTCGTCGAGACGTACAAGCGCCTGTCCGCGGTCGAGCGCGACTTCCGGGCGCTCAAGGGCGACGACCTCGCCGTGCGCCCGATCTTCCACTGGCGGGAGGACCGGGTCCGGGCACACCTGTTCCTGTGCTTCCTCGCGGCCTATGTGCGCTGGCACCTCGAGGCCGCCTGGGCACCCTTGCTGTTCCGCGACGAGAACCCTCCGGTGCGGACCGATCCGGTCGCGCCCCGGGGCCGGTCAGCGGGGGTGCTTGCCAAGGAGCGCGAGCACCGGACACCCGACGGCCTGCCGGTCGGCAGCTTCGGCGGGCTGCTCGCGCATCTCGCCACGCTCACCAGGCACCGGGTCATCCCGGCCGGGCTCGACGACCGGGCCGGCTTCTGGCAGCAGGACGAGCCCACTGCGCTCCAGGCTCGCGCCTTCGAGTTGATCGGGATCACTCCCGCGAGCGTGTAGCCAGAGCGCTGCAGCCCATTCAGCCGGTTTCGTGCTCGAATGCACCCTTCAGCCGCTGGAAGTTCGGCCTAGGCCTCGCCACGATTGTTTTGGGCTACCTGATCTACCGCGACATCCTCCGCCGGGGAGCCAAGGCGTCGCCGTCGGGTGACACTTCCCGTCCCTGACCGAGCGGCTGGCGAGTTCCGCGAGGCCCCAACCTGATCGCCGCGCGGCCGGATCGAGCTAGTTGTAGGCCGGAGAGCCACGGCATGGCCCAATCGGCCAACTCCAAACCGCGGCCCTCCCCCGTCACGATTCGGGCATGACGGCGCGCTGGTCTGATCCACACCGAGGCTCCCGGGCTCCCATGCCTGACCCCTCGGTCAACTGACCGATACCCGCGCCGTGGCGCCGGGCGGACCATCAGGGCGTGGTCCGCCTCCTTGCTCTGATCCCCGCTGCGGCGGGGCGTCCTCTACTGGTCGGCCGCACCCTGCAACACGCCGACCCGGCCGCCGGCCTCCGACATGGCCGGCACCTCCCCCGCCTCGCGATGCGACGGCACGGCCCGGCGGCCCGCGGGTGAGCGAGGCCGATGGCGTGGCGCTCACGCAGCGCGACCTCCTGATGGAGATGCGCGAAGACATCAAGGGCCTCAAGGCGACCGTGGACGCGATCGCCAAGGACCAGGCGCTGGGCGCCGAGCGGCGGCGGAACATGCAGCGCAGCGCCGACGCGATCTACGCCCGCCCCGGCGGGCACGACCGGGACCCCGGCCGGATGCAGGCCTGGCAGAACCGGGCGGACGGCGCGATGGCCCTCGCCCGCTGGGCCCTCGGCGCGTGGCTCGTGCAGCTCGCGGCGGTCGTGCACCGGTCCGCAATCCTACCGAGGGCAGCCGGCCGCGGCGGCAGGAACAGACGGGGAAGTGCGTAAGACTGGTCGGGGCGAGAGGATTTGCCCCGGCGATTCCCACGCCGCGAGTCGTGCTGCCAGAGTGGGTAGCCAGAGCGCTCCGCTCGATCGCATGACGTAACGCATTGCGATGGTGAGGTGAGCTCACTTGGGGGGGTGACGGCGACACCTTCGGGTGATTACGCGGATCGTGTCCTACGGGGATCGGGTAGCGCGTCGACAGTCTGCGTAGGGGTCCGCCCGGGTGAGATCGTTGACGCCACCATGACGAGCGCCGACGATCGCTAGTGCGTCGGGTACGGAGACTTCCAGACCCACGAGCAAGGACCCTCCGGCTGCGGCGCACACGTCGCGCCCGAGTCCCCTGGCACGGGGATCCCCACGCAGCTCCCGTTGGGCAGCAGATACCCTCCGCAGTTGCTGAGGACGGACCCCGTTGAGGCAGGAGACTGGCCCGGGCCCTTCATCGCGCCCAGGGCGAGCGCCATGACCATCGCCAGGGCGATGGCGACAAACGCGACCGTTAAGAACCAGCGCCTCACCACCGCACGATCTTAGCAGCGGGGTGCCTCACCGCGGGCTAGAAGGCCGGGCGGGTCATCCGGCGGGACCTCGGGCCGACTGCGTCGCGTGACGGGCGTGCTGGGGATGCCGGGGACCAGCCACACTCCACGGAGCCCAGAGCCGGTCAAGGGCCGCCGCGCGCGAGCGCCAGCGAGCGGACTACGCGGCGGGCGGCCGGAGGCCGCGCACCCTTGACGGGCGGCCACACGCGCGCATCGTTGAACGAGCGGCGGCGAAGCCCGCCGCTCCAAGCCCGGGGCGCTAACCCGGAGGCGCCTGGCCTTTAGCGCGCGCCTGGACAGCGCGGCGGGTCCGTGTGCGAGCACTCCGACGATCGGCACCACAAGCGTCGCAGTACTGCCGATTCCGGGTTGCCGGGTGCGTGTTGCGGCAGCCGGGCGTGGCGCATGGCACAGGCGGCGGGGCGTCGGTCAGGGCCGCCCAGGCCGCAACGAGGGTGCGGACGTGGAGCCCGGCGACGGCATAGCGAAGCGGGGGCCAGGCGCCCAGGGCGTGCAGGTCTGCCTCAATCATGCGGGTCATCAGGACCCGAGTTCGCTCGGCAAGGTCCACCGCCGAGAGGCCGGCGGGCGCGTGAAACCCGGCGAGCGCCGCACACTCGCGGGCAAGGTCGCGCTTCTCCTCGAGGGTAAGACCGGTCGCGAGGGCGCGGTGGACCAGGTCGGTGGTTCTGACACGATGCCCCATCGCCTGGGCCGCCTGGCGCCAGTCGGCGACCGTCTCCGTGGCGAGGCCCTCGACATACGCGGTCTGCGGGCCGTCCGCGCCGTCCAGAAGCTCCGACGCGGTCAGGATTTCCGGAAGGGCCGCAGGGATGAGTCCCAGGAGGGAGGTCGCGCCGCCGAGCGCCGTGATGCTCGCGGGCTCCGGGTCCAGCCCGCCGAACACGCGGGACACCCACTCGTTGACGCGCAGGCCGCGCTGCACGAGGTCCGGGTCCAGCTCCCGAATGCGCGAGGCCTGTGCGACCAGGTCGGGGACGCGGGGGCCGATGACGGGAGCGATGCCCGCGAGTGCCGCGAGCCCGGTTGCGGGGTCGCCGCCGGTTGTCTCCTCCGCGCGGCCGTCGAGATACGCCTCGATCGTGGCGAGCATCGGCTCCGGCAGGCTCGCAAACATAGCGACCGTTGCCACCGTGTCCGCGGTGCCGGCGGGCGGTTCGCCCTTGGCTCCAGCGTCGATCCAGTCACGGGCGATCTCGGCGTCATCGAGGCCCTGCTGGCCCACCGTCGCCGCCTTGACGGCCATTGCCGGGCCGGTCTGGGACAGCACGCCGCCGGCCTGGCGACGCAGGAGCCCATGCACGGACGCGAACGCGGCGATGCGTCGGTCCGTCGCTGAAGCGAGGCGGGCGAAGTCGCGATGGACGGATGCCTCACCGCGCGCGGGCTCCGGCCGCCAGGCCGCGCCCGGGCGCGGGAGCAACCGGCCGCCGGGTCCGACCTCGATCTCGGTCACGTAGCGGTAGAACACGGGCATCGCGGTGCGAATCCCGATTCGTGCCCCGATTGAGCCGCTGTCGAACGGGTCGAGCGGGGAACGATCGCCAGCATGACATGCGAGGCGGCGAACGCGGCGGCTCCGGCACCCCCGTTGGGTAACACGGGGGTGGAAATGACAGGTGTAGGCCTTGGGTGGCTCCAGGGCACCACCAAGTACGCCGACGCTGAGCACATCCTCGCGCTCCTCGCTGCGGTCATCGGGTTCGAGGCCGAGGTCAGGCCAGGCGGAACCCGTTGGTACGCGGAGTCGGCAACCGTCGGCCCGAACACCCTGGTTGCCTGGGCGCCGAGGAACCGCCCGGAGGCGATCGAAACGTACTTCGAGGTGCGCCAGTCGGCCCTCGACGAGCTCGGCGGCGTCGCGTCTCTTGCCCTCGCGTCAAAGCTCATCGCAGTCGGAGCTCGGTTCTCCAGGGCTGACGGCTACTACGACGACCGTCTCCGACACGTCGAGCCGTCCGAAGTCGCCGATGCATGGCGCCGTGGCGACAAGCTCAGCCACATCCGGCGGATGCGGGAGTATCGGACCTACACGACGAGCCCCGACGGCGAGGTGATCCCCGACGGGTCGACCATCTACATCGGCTCGGCGAAGTCGGACGGCATGCTCCGGGTCTACGACAAGGCCGCGGAGTCGGGCCGTGTCGGTGCCGGCATCCGCTGGGAGCTCCAGCTGCGGGGCGAGCACGCGGCACGGTTCGTTGCGGGCGCGGTCGACGCCGGGGATGGCCTGGGCACGTACGTCCTCGCGTGCATCCGGGGTCTCGTCGACTTCTGCGACCGCAGCGGGCAGGAGCGGGGCGACCGCGCGCCGCTGCTCGACTGGTGGGCGGCGATCATCGGCGACGCGGGGCGTGTTGGGCTTAGCGAGCCTGCGAAAATTGACTCGCTCAGGGGGCGCGCAGCCTGGCTGTCGCGGCAGGCCGCCCCGTCGCTCGCGCTTGTGACCTTCGCCTACGGTGACGACTGGCTCGACGCGCTGCTACGCACCGGCGAGGGGAGGCTGACCGAGGCCGACTGGCGGCTCCTGGGGCCGCAGTACGCAGCGCCGCGCGACGGATCGTAGGCGGGGCACGGTGACGCCGAGGCTCGCCGAGATCCTGGCCGCCATGGTTGACGCCGCGCTCGCCGCGGAGGCCGTGGCACGTCCGCCGGAGCGCGCTACGATTCGACGTCCCGAGGCCCCGCGTCGCCGGCGCCCGGACCCGTCCGACCGGACGAGCGCAGGAGAAGCGCGGTGAGCCTCGCGCGAGCGGTTGACCTTCGACCCGAGGACCTGGCGGGCAGGAGCTGGGCGGGCTACGTCCGCGAGTCCACGCGCGGCCAGGCGGACCGCTACGGCCCCGAGATCCAGCGCACCGAGCATCGCCGCTTCGCTGAGCGGCACGGCCTCGCCGCGTACATCCGCCGGCTATCGCGGAACGTCGGCCGCGGGTACGAGCAGAAGTGGCGCATGTTCGCAGACCCTGGTGGGCACGCCCCGCTGGGCTTCGTGCGTGCCGGCGAGCGGCGGCTGCTGGCGCCCGTTGACGGTCCGGACTTGGCGCGGGTGCGGCGGGCCTTCGAGCTGTACGCCACGGGCGCCTGGAGCGATACCGCCCTGGCGGACGAGCTGGAGCTGACTGAGGCCGGGCTGACCGAGCTCCTGACCAATCCCCTGTATGCCGGCCGGGCCATCCGCCACAAGGGCAAGCCCGACCAGGAGGAGCAGCCGGCCCGGTTCTCGGCTCCCGTCGATCCGGAGCTCTTCGACCGCGTCCAGGCGATCCGCGAGCGGCGGCGCACCGCGCACACGGGCGGCGGCGGGTCCCACGAGCGCCGACCCTACCCCCTCGTCCGCCTGATGCGCTGCGTCGACTGCGGCAGCGGCTACCACGGCGACGCCACCAACGAGCGCCGGCGGATCCGGCACGCCAGACGGCCCGCCTGCGGCCCATCGGCGACGTACCGGGCGGAACGGTACGAGGACCAGATCGCGCACCTCTTCGACCGTGTGCGGCTGTCAGAGGACGATGTGGCACACGTGCTCCGGGCGATGCGCGGCGCAACCGCCCAGGCGCCGGCGCCTGACCCGTCCGCGCTGGTGTCCGCGCGGGAGGAGCTCCAGGCGCAGCTCGCCGCAGGGGCGATCGCCATCGAGGCGTTCAGCCGGGCATGGCGCCAGCTGGATCGGCCGGGGCAGGTCGCCACGATCCCGCCCGACGAGCTCCGGCTCCGGCGCGCGCGGAAGGTGCTCGCAGAGTTCGGCACGCTGTGGCGAAACCCGGCGGTGCCGGATCAGCTGCGGGAAGCGTCGCTGCGCGAGATCCTCGGCCAGGTCGATGTGGATGGCGCCGAGATCGTCGCCGTGCACCCGGCGCCAAACGAGAACGCGTGGCTGCTGGGGCTCGTTGCCGTCAGGGAACAACGGTTGACGGTGCAACGACAGGTGGGAATGGTCGGGGCGAGAGGGCTAGAACCTCCCATAACCACCTCAGCGTCGAGCGGATCCGCCTTGCTCCACGAGCGGCGGCCGCCTTCCATTCCGCAGGCTAGACGTC
>JBBRGH010000118.1:0-8620 GCA_038240915.1 Gemmatimonadales bacterium
GCCGCGGGGCCGAAGGCCATTGCCACCGCCACCGCCCGGTTGAGCTCGACGACCGGCGAGGGCACCTGCTCCGCCAGCTCGCCATAGAGCGCGGCGATCCGCCGCCAGTCGGTGGCCTCGGCGGTCCGAGCCCGCGCGTGACAGGCCGCGATCGCCGCCTGGAGGGCGTAGGTCCCGTGCTCGCCGCCCAGCCCCTGCGCCCGCACCAGCGCCGCCAGGCCCCGCCGGATCAGCAGCTGGTCCCACCGGCCGCGATCCTGCTCGAGCAGCAGCACCGGCTCGCCCGAAGGCCCGGTCCGGGCCGCCGAGCGGGAGGCCTGGATCTCCATCAGCGCCACCAGCCCGTGCACCTCCGGCTCGTCCGGCGCGAGCCCGGCCAGGATCCGGCACAGCCGGAGCGCCTCCTGGCACAGCGTGGGGCGCATCCAGTCATCCCCCGCCGTGGCCGAATAGCCCTCGTTGAACACCAGGTAGAGCACGCCGAGCACCGAGGAAAGCCGGGCCTCGAGCTCGGCCCCGCGGGGTACCTCGAACGGCACCTGCGCATCGGCCAGCGTCCGCTTGGCCCGGACGATCCGCTGGGCCACGGTGGCCTCGGGCACGAGGAAGGCCCGGGCGATCTCGACCGTGGTGAGCCCGCCCACCAGCCGGAGCGTGAGGGCGACCCGTGCCTCCAGCGAGAGCACCGGATGGCAGGCGGTGAACATGAGGCGCAACAGGTCGTCGCCGACGTGGTCGTCCAGCGCCGCGTCGAGATCGGGGACCGCGGCCTCCTGCCGGGCCTCGAGCTCGTGGCCCAGGAGCTCGTGCTTGCGATCGAGCAGGGTGCGGCGGCGGAGGTGGTCGATGCCGCGGTGCCTGGCGGTGACCATGAGCCAGGCGCCGGGATTGTCCGGCACGCCGGTCTCGGGCCAGCGCTCCAGCGCCGCCAGGAGGGCGTCCTGCGCCAGGTCTTCGGCGACGCCGACGTCGCCGACGAGTCGGGCCAGCCCGGCGATCAGCCGGGCCGACTCGATCCGCCAGACGGCGTCGATGGCCTGATGGGTGTCCGCTCCGGTCACCCCGTACGAGTAACGGAGGGCGGGCGGCCCGGGCAAGGCCCGGGACCACCGCCGAGGTCAGCCCTTTCTGCCGGCGACCTCAGCCCGGATCCGCTCTTCCTGCTCCCGCAGCTCGGGGGTGAACTCGTCGCCAAAATCCTCGGCCTCGAACACCTGCCGGATCTCGATCTCCGACGTGCCCTCGTGAGGGTTGGGCGCGCGCTTGATCCACTCGATCGCCTCCTCCTTGGACCGGACCTCGAGCAGCCAGAAGCCGGCGATCAACTCCTTGGTCTCGGTGAACGGGCCGTCCATCACCGTCCGCTTCTTACCCGAGAACTTGACCCGCGCCCCTTGGGAGCTCGGGTGCAGACCTTCCATAGCCAGGAGCACGCCCGCCTTGGCCAGCTCCTCGTTGTACTTGCCCATGTCCGCCAGCAGCTGCTCGCTGGGCATCTGGCCCGCCTCGGACTCGGGCGTGGCCTTCACGATCACCATGAAGCGCATGACGTCTCCTTCGGATGACAGGTTCCGAGCGGGCCGGGCGGTCAGGGGCGACCGGTCCATCCTGGCTCTCCTGATACGTCGAGCGGGGGTCGGCCCGATCGACACTCGGCGTCGCGGTCGTCACGCCGAGACGTCCTGCGCCAGGTGCCACGATCTCGCGGTCACCGTTGCGCCCGATCACGGTGAAGCCGCGGGGTCAGCCGTTGACGATCGACAGAATGTTGCCGTCCGGGTCCTTGAACCAGGCCACCCGGGTCTTCCCCGACAGGTGGACATCGCCCTCGCGGGTGGTGTCCGGCAGGTCATAGTGCTCGAACTTGACCCCCTTGGCGGTGAGCGCCCGCACGATCGCCTCCAGGTTCTCGCCCACGGTCCACGTGGCGCTGGTGGCACGGTTGGTCCCGGCGTATTCAGACTGGTACACGAGCAGCGTGGACGCACCGCTCTTGTAGGCCCGGACGGCGTCGCCCTCGGTCCCGCTCACCTCGAGTCCCAGGGTCTCTTCGTAGAATCGGCGGGCGACATCGATCTTTCGGACGGCGATGGTCGCCATCGCATTGGCATCCCGGAGCACGGGGCCTCCTGGTCACAGGTCACTCGCAACCGCATCAGGTACCAGTCAGTGTGCGTCGGGTGGACCCCGACCCGTCAACCCTGGCTGACCCAAGTGGCGCAGTTGTTACATACCTCCGGCAAGGAGGAATCGCGCCACGGATCCATGATCCGACCCGTATTCCGCGTCCGAGTCCGGCGAGTCCGATCCGCCCTGCCGGCTACATTGGCTCGATGACCGATCCCGGCGCGCGCAGGCCCTCCTGCCCGCGGGCGCTGCTCCGGATGGCGCAGCGGTGGCGCCCTGGCGGGCGACATCGTTTTTCGCCCGCACCGGCAGCCGGCCTAGCCGCCGGATCTCCCCGCGCGAGCGATCGGGCTAGCGATCGATATAACCCATCATCGTGTCGTTGTACCGCGGGCCGGCCACGGCCTCGGGCGGCAGCGCGCCGTCGAGCTGCGCCAGATCGGCAGGGCCAAGCAGCAACTCCGCCGCGGCCACGTTTTCCTCGAGGAACCGGCGCCGCTTGGTCCCGGGAATCGGTACCAGATCGGCCCCCTGCTGCAGCACCCAGGCCAGCGCCACCTGCCCCGGAGTGGCGCCGAGCGCCGCCGCGATCTCGCCCACCACGGATGCCGCCTGAACGTTCTCGTCGAAATTGGCGCCCTGGAACCGGGGGTCGCCGCGCCGGTAGTCGCCCTCGGGATACTCCTCGGCCCGACGAGCGGTGCCGGTCAGGAAGCCGCGGCCGAGCGGACTGAAGGGCACTAGGCCGATCCCGAGCTCGCGCAGCACCGGCAGGATCTCCGCCTCCAGCCCCCGCTCCCACAGGGAATATTCGCTCTGCAGCGCCGAGATCGGGTGCACGGCGTGGGCTCGCCGAAGGGTCGCGGGTCCCGCCTCGCTCAAGCCGAGAAAGCGGACCTTGCCCTGGGTCACCAGATCGGCCATCGTGCCGACGACGTCCTCGATCGGGACATCGGGATCGACCCGGTGCTGGTATAGCAGGTCGATGTGGTCCGTGGCCAGCCGCTGGAGCGAGCCTTCGACCGCCTCGCGGATATGCGATGGCCGGCTATCGAGTCCGCCCCGTCCGGAGGCGCCGATCTCCCAGCCGAACTTGGTGGCGAGGATGGCCTGATCGCGCCGGCCGGCGAGCGCCCGGCCCAGCAGCGTCTCATTGGTATAGGGTCCGTACACCTCGGCGGTATCGAACAGCGTCACGCCCAGCTCGAGCGCGCGATGGATCGTGGCGATCGACTCCGCGTCGTCGGGGGACCCGTAGGACTGGCTCATCCCCATGCAGCCGAGGCCGAGAGCGGAAACCGTGAGACCTTGCGAGCCCAGCATTCGTGTCGTCAGCATGGGCGAACGATAGGACGACTGGAACTCCGCCACCACCCCTCCGTAGTGCCTCCGACCTTCACCCCGGACTTCCCATCCATGCGCGCATCCGTTCCCTGGCTCGGCTCTCTGCTCGCGCTCGCGGTCTGGGCGCCCTCCGCGGCGGGGCAGGCGCCCCCGGCGCCCGGATCACGGAGCACGGTTCCGTCCAGGCCGGTCTCGAGCGAGACGCCGGATTCGGCCGCGCTGCAGCGGGTGCTGGCGGCCGAGGACGCGCGGGGGACGGGGCCCGACGGCCTCGACCCTTTGCTGCGCGCGCTGTCGGGCGAGGACGAGCTGCTCCGCCGGGTGGCGGTGCGCGGCCTCGGCCGGCTCCAGCGTCCCGAGCTCGGGCGACGCCTGCTGCCCCTGCTGGAGGATCCGGCGCCGGCCGTGCGCGCCGAAGCGGCGAACGCGGTGGCGCAGTCGCTGCGCCGCCTGCGCCGGAGCGCGGCCGACACCGTCGGCGCGGGGCTCAACACCCGCGAGGGCGCGGCGGCGCTGGCCCAAGCACTCGGGACGGAGTCGGACGCCCGGGTGGTGGATGCCCTGGCGCAGTCGCTCGGCCGGCTGCCGCTGCCCGACAGCGCCGCCGCGCGCGCGGCGGAGGGGGCGATCCGCGCCCGCTTCGCCCAGCGGCGGACGCCGGGTCTCGCGCACGGGCTCTACACGCTTGCCCGGGCGCGCCGGGCCACGGGTACGCTCACCCCCGAGAGCATGACGCTGCTGCGGCGGGCGGCAGTTGCGTCGCCGGACACGCTGGTGCGGCGGCTCTCGCTGCTGACGCTCGCCGCCGCCGGAGGCCTCGACCGCGCGACCGCCGAGCGCGCCATGCGCGACCGGGACGCCGAGACCCGGCGGATGGCGCTCCGCGGCATCGGCCCGCTGCCGGCGCCGGTGCGCGCCGGGCTGATTCGAGCGGCGTCGCGCGATCCGAGCCCGATCGTCCGCGCCGAGGTGGCGGCGGCGGCGCGGCTGGGGGAAGGTGCGCCCGCCTGCGCCCCGATCGTCGCGCTGGCTCGCGATCCCCTGCCCTACGTCTCCCTCACCGCGATCGACTCGCTGGGGAGCGGCTGCGGCGACGCTCGGGCGGCCGCCGCGGGGCTGGCGCGGCTGGCACGGGAGCCGGTCACCAGCGGTCCGCCGGACCATCGCTGGCAGCGGCCCGCTCACGCCGTGCTCGCGCTTGCGCGCCTCGACAGTGCCGCGGCGCGCCCGCTGCTGCCGGCCATGGCGGACGCGGCGCGGACCGAAACCCGGATCTACGCTGCCCACGCCGCCGCTGCCGCGGGGGACGGCGCGCTGCTCTATCGCCTTGCCGCCGACTCCGATCGGAACGTCGAGGAGGCGGCTATCGCGGGGCTGGCCGCGGTGGAAGGGCACCGGGCGGACAGCGTCTACATCCGGCTGGTGGGCTCGAGCGGCCACCAGGTGGCGCTCGCCGCGGCGACGGCGCTCGACAGCACGACGAATCCGGCCGCTCTCCCCGCCCTCTTCGCCGCCTTCGATCGGCTGAGCGCCGGCCGGAGCGAGAACGCCCGCGATCCGCGGGTGGCGATGCTCGACCGGATCGGCGTCCTCGGCTCGCGGACCGACGCGGCCCGGCTCACCCCCTATCTCGCCGACATCGACACGACGGTCGCGGCCCAGGTGGCCACCATCCTGTCGGACTGGACCGGCACACCGACGCAGCCCCGGCCCACGCCGCTGCCGCTTCGCCCCGAGCCCCTGGCGGCCTTGTATCTGGGGCCGCCGATCCGGCTCCGGGTGACCATGGCGCCGTCAAGCGGCGGCGGCAGCTTCACGGTCCGGCTCTTTCCGGAGGAGACCCCAGCCACCGTGGCGCGGGTGCTGCGGCTGGCGCGCGAGGGATTCTACGACGGCAAGGTGTTCCAGCGGGTCGAGCCCAACTTCGTGATCCAGGGCGGCGGGCCCGACGCCAATGAGTACGTGGGCGATACGACCTTCATGCGGGACGAACTGACCCTGAGGATGCACGCCCGGGGGACGGTCGGGATTTCGGCTCGCGGGCGTGACACCGGCGACGGCCAATGGTTCATCAACCTGGTGGACAATCCGCTCCTCGATCACGAGTTCACCGTGTTCGGGCGGATCGACGGCGGCCGGGCCGTGGCGGAGGCCATGCTCGAGGGCGATCGCATCAGCCGGGTGGAGGTCATCGAGGCGCGGTGACGCGGCGGGCCCATTGGTTCGCCGACCGTCCCGCCGGGGCGGGCGCCGGATCGGACCACCAGGGAGTCCTCCGGGGGGCGGCTCCGGCAGGCGAGGTCAGCAGGGTCCGCCGCCGGGCGAGGAGAGAGTCGTGTCCGCCGGTACCGGCGTCGCCGAATCAGCCGGCCAACCGGCCGCCGCGGCGTGGGCGGATGCGGTCAGCAGCTCGCGTTGCGCCGGCGAGAGTGAGCCCCCCGACAGCTCCGCCAGCATGGCGGCCGGAATCTCCCGCACATCCCGGCTGAACATCCGATCGTAGATCGTGAGCGCCGCCAGCAACGTCCCCGCGGGGGCGGGGTGATACCCGTCGGGTCCGTAGAGGGGAAGGGCGGGGTCGGCTTCCAACGCCAGCTTCCATGCCAGGCCCACCGGAATCGAGAGGCCGCCGACTGCCCCGGCCGCTGCGCGGCCCGACTCGGCCGCGCCCTCGAGGTCGGCGGGACGGTCGCGGCGGGTCCACGGCAGGAAGAGCGCCACCCGGCCGCCGGCCGCGCGCACGTACGGCCCGAACCGCATCGCGGCGATCACGAGCGTGTCGCGACAGACCCCCGCCGGTGTCGGCCCCTGCTGCAGCATCACAAAGCGCCACGGATTCCGGTGGATCTGGGCCAGGGCATCGGTGGCGCCATCCGTGTGGTCCACCACCGCCAGGTTGGGCCCGGCCACCATGTGCACGGCCACGGTGTCACCCACGGCCCGGGCCACCCGGGCAAACACCGCCGGCAGGTCGTTGGTGAAGATGAGGCTGTTGCCGATGAAGAGGACCGCCCGGCGGGAGGGTTCGTCCCCGGCGGTCGCGGCCGAGCCGGCGGTCAGGCCGGCGAAGAGGAGCAGGGTGAGGCGATCGGCGCGCATGTGACGAGGACGACACCGCGGGCGGGCGACGCACAACTACATGCGGAAGGACCTGTCGAACGCCTCTCCTCGTCGCCGCTCGTTGGTGCCGCCGTCCGGCGTCCGCGCGAGAGCGATCGTCCACCGAGGCAGCGAGACGCCGGCCAGCCCCGGCCGGGCGGGGATTCCAGACGCATGCCCACAAACTCGCCCCCTCCGGATGGGGCCCGCAACCGGTCACGCCCGGCGTGCCGAGTCCTGGGCGACGATGCGGCGGGGACGCGGACCAGTCCTACTGCCGGACCTGATAGGCCAGTTTGAGGAAGAACCCGTCGTTCCGCCGCGCCAAGCGCGACCAGTTGAACTCCGCGTCGGTTTCGAGCGAGCTGCCGTAACCCAGAAAGGCCACCGTGCCCGGCGTGGGCTCGAACGACGCCAGCAGGTCCACCCGCAGGCCGTCCAACTCGGTCGCCGGCTGAACGGCGCCGCCCACCAACAGCGCGGCGCCGCCGGCGGGATCGGTGAGCGCCGCCCGCCGCTCGGAGCGATACTCGCCGATTACCCGGAAGAAGAGCGAGCGCCGCGGCTGATATTCCACCTTGAGCCGCGGAATGGTGGTGCGGGCGAACTCGCGACCATCCAGCCGGGACAGGCGGAACACGGTCCCGGTCAGCGCCATCCGCACCGTGCTCGCCGGCCGGAACCCCAGCTCGCCGCTCAGGAGCCAGGCGGTGCCGGTGGTCCCTTCCTCGAAGATGGCCGCCCGCCCGCGCCGGTACCGGAGGTGTCCCTCGAACTGCTGCCAGGTCGGCGTCGTCACCCCGGTCTGCCAGACGAAGCCGGAGAAATCAGCCGCCGGACGGTAGGAGGACCCGGCCGGGCTGCCCACGGTGTAGTCGGCGAAGGTCGAGTCCTGGAAGTTGACGAAGTCGTGCTCGACGTGGCCGTTCAGTTCCCACCCGCCGCGCAGCTGGAAGGTGGCGTCTACCTGCTCGTTGCCTTCGAGCGCGCGGTGAAACCCGAAGTCCTGGTAGAGCCAGGTCCAGTCGGGGCCGAAGAACACCGTCAGGTTTTCCAGCGCCGCCCCCCGCGCCCCGTAGTGGCTGAGCCGGTTGTACCCGTGGGCGTTGACCACGTCGCTCCGGAGCCGGTTGACGAAGCCGGCCTGATCGTCGAAGCCGCGCCCCAGCCCCTTCACCAGATAGTTGAACCCCCACGAGCGTCCGGTGCGATCGTACTCCGCCTGCCAGATCGGCGCGGTCCGGCTGCCCACCCCGTCGCCGGTGACCGAGGCGCCGAGCTGGAGCTGGGTGTAGTACAGGCCCCAGACGTAGCGAAAGTCCCCGGCGAGCACGCGGTTGTGGAGGCTCCCCCGGTCCCGGTTGGTGAAGGTCACGCCGGCGATCGAGTTGCGGCCGAAGTCGCGGCGGAGCCGGGTGACGTTGAACCAGGCGTCGCCCGCGCCGGTCTCGTCCACCGCGGTGAGGTGCGCCGCGCCGAGCTGGCCGAATTTGCCGGTGAACTTGGCGCCGGCCTTGGGGTTCACGATCCGCCGGGTGTAAACCAGCGTCTGGGGCGAGCCGAACAGCTCGATGCCCTCGAGGAAGAACGGCCGTTTCTCCGGGAAGAACAGGGCAAAGCGCTCATTCACCGTCACCTGTCCCTCGTCGCTCTCGACCTGGCTGAAGTCCGGGTTGATCGTGGCGTCGAGCGCGTAGCTGGTGAAGCCAAGCCGCAGGTTGAGGCCGGCGTCAGGATTGACGTCGTCACGGACGAACTCGCCGGTGGCATCGTCCCTGGCGCCGTCCGCCGTGGCGGTCACGAAGGGCTGCGCCTCGATCGCCACGCCGCGCTTGAGCTCCTGCAGCCCGCCGATGGCGCCCTCCTGGCCGATGAAGCTGGCGTTGGCCCGACGGACGTCGGTCCAGGTGTCGGTGTAGCCGGTCCGCTGGACCACCCGCGTCACGTTGAAGCCCCAGCTCTGCGACTGGCCTCCGGGGTAGCGGAGGCTCTTGAACGGGATCCGGATCTCGACCTCGTAGCCCCGGTCCGTGATCCGCCCCTTCGAGTC
>JBBRGH010000119.1:0-8618 GCA_038240915.1 Gemmatimonadales bacterium
AGAAGAAGGAGCTCGAGCTGTGGCATCGAGCCGGGCTGGATCCGAAGTCGGTCGCGCTGAGGGAGGAGACCGGGCAGGGGATGGGCGCCACCCTGCTGGTGGCAGACCAGCGGCAGGGCTACACGCTGAGCGACCGGGGGACCTGGCTGGCGCTCCGGGATCGGCTCACGCTGGAGCCGCTGGTGGAGGGTGCGCCGATGCTGCTGAATGTGTATCACGCCTACGTCGTCGACCCGCGAAAGCATCCCAAGGTCCGGCTCCGCGAGGCCCGGGCCTTCGTCGCCTTTCTGGTGGCGCCGGCGACCCAGCGGCTGATCGGCCAGTTTGGCCGGGCGCGGTTCGGCCAACCACTTTTCTACCCCGACGCGGGCAAGGCCGAGGATAGCCTCGGCGTGCCAGGAAAATCCGTTGAGCGATCTGGCGCTGGGGTTCGCTGAAGCGATTCGCCTCCTCGGCGGCGGGAACGCCGAGGTCTGGTCCATCGTCGCCCGCACCCTGGCCATCTCCGGCATCGCGACGACGCTCGCCATGTTGGCCGGAGTGCCGCTCGGCTATGGGCTGGCCCGCGGGAAGTTTCCCGGACGCACGGTGCTGCTGGCCCTGGTCAACACCGGCATGGGGATGCCGCCGGTCGTGGTAGGACTCGTGGTCTGGCTGCTGCTGACCCGAAGCGGTCCGTTCGGCGCGTGGGACCTCATCTACACCCGCGAGGCCATGGTGCTGGCGCAGTTCTTCATCGCCACGCCGCTCGTGGTCGGTTTTACCGCTGCCTCCGTCCAGGCGCTTCCCGCCCAGCTCCCCGACCTGCTCAGGTCGCTGGGCGCCAGCCCCGTGCGCACGCTCTGGCTGCTGAGCCGCGAAGCCCGACTCGGGCTCCTGGCCGCGATCATGGCCGGCTTCGGCGCGATCGTGTCGGAGGTCGGTGCCTCCATGACCGTCGGCGGCAACCTTCGCGGCAGCACCCGCGTGCTGACCACCGCCATCGTGACCGAGACCAGCCGGGGCAACCTGCCCGTGGCCCTGGCGCTCGGCATCGTCCTGCTGCTGCTGGCGTTTCTGGTCAACGTCGGGCTGACGGTCCTGCAGCAGCGCCACGCGCGCTGATGGACGTGACGCTGCAGGATGTCGCCGTGGTCCGCGGCGGCCGCACCATCCTCGATGTTGCCGCCCTCAGCTTCCTGAGCGGGACGACCACCGCGGTCTTCGGACCCAATGGATCGGGAAAGACCACCCTGCTGCGGGTGATCGGGGCCCTCGAGCGGCCCCGGGCCGGCTCCGTCCGGATCGGCGGTGAAGACCCCACCGCGCCGGACGGCCCGGTGCCGCGCCACGCTTTCGCCTTCCAGGAACGGGTCTTTCTCGGCGGCACCGTCCGGCGGAACCTGGACCTCGCGCTCGACTTCCATCGCGTCCCCCCGGAGGAGCGGATGGTCCGCATCGCCGAGGTGGCGGCCGAGTGCGGCATCGCCGCCCTGCTCGACCGGCCCGCGCGGCAGCTCTCCGGTGGCGAGGCCCAACGGGTCAACCTGGCCCGGGCGCTCGCCCTGCGCGCGCCGGTCACGCTGCTGGACGAGCCGCTCTCCGGCATCGACCGCCTGGCCCGAACTCAGTTCCTGGATGACCTGCCACGACTCCTCGCCACCTTCGCCACGACGACGATTTTCGTCACCCACGACCGCGAGGAAGCGTTCCGCCTGGCCGATCACCTCGTCATCCTGGTCGGCGGCCGGGTTCGGGGCGCCGGTTCGAAGGGCGCGGTGTTTCGCGATCCGCGAGACGCCGTCGTGGCCGAGCTGCTGGGCTACACCGTCCTGCGCTGCGACGGCCGCGCCATCGCGGTCCCGCCGGGTGGACTCCGGATCGGGGCCGACCGGAGGCCGTCCTTCACCCTGCACGTCGAGCGGGTGGTGGAGATGGGCAACCACCCGCACGTGCTTGGGCGGGTGGGCGGTGTGCGGGTAGATCTTCGGCTCGCCGCCGGCGAGGCGGCTCCGGAGCCGGGCTCCGAGGTGCGGGTGGGCGCCACCTCCTTCGTGGCCCTGCGGGACGGACCATTGCCGGGCGAGGCGCTGCTACCCCCGTCATCTCCGGGCCGCTGAGTTGCACCTCGCGTGTGAGGTCGGACGGGGTGTGGCGCAGTCCGGTAGCGCACCCTGCTTTGGGAGCCCATCCACGGGCGCCATACTTCACCATCTGTCCGGCATTTCCCTCGGAAGATTCGCGACGGGTGCGGAGGTCAATCCTGACTTTCGCGCCGTTTCCGACCCGAAACGTGCACAGGAACGTGGACACTCGGCCCGCGTCGAGTACCGAGAGCGTCACCTCGTCATCCACGAGTACGGATGGCGTCCCCGCCTATCGGCATGAAGGATGCAAGTGAGGTGGTGTCCCGTCGCACCTTGAACCGCTTTTTCCGATTTTCGCTGCCCACTGACCGGGTCGGCGTAACCTCCGCCTTTCTTTTGGACGCGGCCCGGCTCCAGGCTCGGGCCCCCAGGCCGCCCCGGGAACCCGCTTGAGATCCGCTTGAAGGCCCGAGGATAGGTTGACAGCAATAGCTTCGATCCTCTCCCCCAGGAGAAGCCCTATGTCCCGCTTACCGCTCATCCAGCTGGTGCTCGCGCTCGGCGCCCTCGCCGCCTGCGCCGAGGACCGAAGCCCCACTCAGCCCGAATCCGGAACCGAGCCTGCGTCGCCCAGCAGCCTCGCAGCCGCGCTCGCCTCGAACACCTGGACCTTGAAGGCCCCGGGGCCTGCGCTGATCGGCATCTCGGCCGGCGCGGTGGCCGACGCGTCCGGGCAATCCATCGTGTATGTCCTCGGCGGCACGGACGGCGCCGGATCCTCCGGCGCCGGCGTCGAGATCTACAAGATCGGCACGAACACGTGGTCGAATGGGAATTCCGACCACACCCTGGGCGTGTACAGCTCGAACGGCATCGGGAGAATCGGGAACACGCTGTACATTTCGGGCGGGGAAAGCTATCTCGGGGGCAGCTGGCACATTCATGGGGGCTTCTCAGCCTACAATACCGCCACCCACACCCTGACCGACAAAGCCCTCGTGCCGAAGGTCACGGCGACTGGGGTCACCGGGGTCATCGACGGCAAACTCTACGTGCTTCCGGGACGCTGCTCAACCGACTACTTCCCGGATAACAAGTACTATTGTGAGACCGAGCCCTTCCGACGGCTCTTTCGATACAATCCGGCCACAAACCTCTGGGCCACCAAGCGGTCGGCGCCGCACTACCACGCCAACGGCGCCGGCGGGGTGATCGACGGCAAATTCTACGTCGCGGGCGGCTTGAACAACTACGGCTCCCAACCCGAAGCCTCGCTCGACCGGTACGGTCCGGCGACGGACACCTGGACGACGCTCGCGCCGCTGCCCACGGCTGGCGCGGCCCGTGGCGCTGTCATCCAAGGGAAGCTCCTCGTGGTCGTTCGGACCACGACCGGACGTCGGGCCTACGCCTTCGACCCCGCGACGAACAAGTGGACCGCCAAAGCTGCACCCCGATGGGATCATGACGATATCGTCCCGATCACCTGGGGCGGCAAACCCTTTCTTCTCGCCGTCGGCGGCGTGCACTACGACGTCCCCGAGCATCCCTACCTCCTCACGGGGAATCCGACGGAGGTGTACGCGCCTTAAGTGCCTCGCAGTCACCGCCAGCAGGGTTTGTGCGCTGAGCTAGAATGTTGACTGTCGATCCGAGTGCCTGCTGCCAAGGCATATCTGTGTCCGATACCACCAGAAACGTGCCCACTCCGCTGGGCGTATTACCGCTGATGCGGCGATCCCAGTCGCCAGCTCCCGCCCCAGTGCGGTGGTGAAGACGGAACGGCGGGTCAGGTTGATTGTGGGTCATTTCCGCTGGCTGCTGCGACATCAGGTTCCGGGCCGCCGGGTACAAGTCCTCAGGACCCACACTCGGCTTGGCGAGGCGCCAGCGATCGTCTAAGTTGTTGGCTGGCAACAACGGGGTGTGGCGCAGTCCGGTAGCGCGCCTGCTTTGGGAGCAGGAGGTCCCGGGTTCGAATCCCGGCGCCCCGATGCCGTGACGTCTGGCCCCGTCTCCGCTTTGCGGACGCGGGGTTTTTCGTGCCGTCACGCTCGGACCCCGTGGTCACACTGGCGGTCACAAACCTGAGGCTCGGGGGGGAGCTCGAACGGGTCGTTCAGGAGGCGGGTCGCCTCATAGAGCGCGACCCCCGTTCGACCACCCCACTCTGGGAGAAACCATGGCGGCCCTACGCGAACCAGTGGATACTCCCTGATCCAGCCCGTGCCTTACTGCTTCGTCTTCGGCCGGGCGCGATGGAAGGGGACAGCATCGACCGGGCCTGACCCTCGCGTTGGCAGCTCGTCCATTCGACCAGCGCTCTCGCTCGCGGTCGTGTGCTGACACGGCTCGCCGGGTGCTGGAGTCGCGCCTTGCCAGGGAGCCAGGAAATGGTCCTCTTCTCAGGGCACACTGCCTCGCCTATGCACTGGCCGGTCGAGCCGCACAGGCGCGGCGACATTGTCAGGACCTCCTGAGCTCGCCACTCCGGATGTCCTGGATGATTTCTACAGCTGGGACCATGCTATCCCACGTTCGTACCGCCCCGGGGGAACCCGCGCTTCGAACGGCTGGTGAACGGCACCTGAGCGACAGTCCGCGAACTCCGTCGTGCTTTGAGCGATCAAGATCGGGCCATGCGTACTTCGGCCTGTGCGAGCTGGCAGCATGATTCCTAAGGAGGAGCCACAGTGGGCATCTACGACTCGTCACGAACCCGCGTCGCGCCGGTCTTCGGACGTCTACAGTGTTTGGACCCATCCGGGCGGTTGTGGCTCCAGGGTCTCTTAGAACTGGCGAACACTCGAAAGCTGCCAAGGCCGCAGGCCGGTACCTCCCGCCTACGGGTAGCCAAGTGGTGGCCGAGGGAAGCGAAGCTGGCAGCCCCTCCGGGGCTTCTGCGATGGCTATTGGAGAATGCGGAGGAGCCCCGGAGCGCTGCCGCCTGGGGGCGTCGGCCAGAGGTCGCGGCCAACCGACGCCGGGTCGTTGACCGGGATGCGACTACACTGGCTGGGGCATTGAAGAGTCTTGAAGAACGGCGTCCTTCCAGCCGCGCCTGGTACGTGCTGGAGGGGCCAAGCCAACCAGACGTCTTTCTCGACACTGCTGAATCTTTGGTTGTGATCGAGGGGAAGCGGAGCGAGCCCGACCTAGCGACTTCCACGGCCTGGATGCCTGTGCGGCACCAAATGCTCCGCCACCTGGATGCCGCGTGGGAGCATCGGCAAGGTCGGCCAATCTATGGCCTGTTCATCGTCGAGAGGGAAGAAGGAGCCGCGTCAGTCGGACCCTCGTCCGCCTGGCATCAGGCCGTTGAGGAGACGATCTCGGACGACGTGCTCAAGGGCAGTCTTCCGCACCGATCGCCGGACGAACGATCCCAAATCGCGAGTGCCCTGCTGGGGGTTACCACGTGGCAGGCGGTGTGCGACGAGTTCCAGATACCTCGCGAGGTACTCATCCCGGAAGTCTTCGATGACAGGTCCGCGCCTGGCACCACACGCAGGAAGTCGGGGAGGAGCCCCAGGCCTACCACCTTACCAGGTGACCTGGACCAGCATGTCACACATGACGGTTGATTGAGGAGGCGGCACTTTGTCGCGTTTGTGTTAGTCCGGAGGTAGACCGCCAAGGCTGTGTTTGTCATCAACACCCGCCAGGGGATGCCGTGGCGCACAAACCACCGCTTGGGAAGGCTTCCGGGGGGTGCTTGGGGGCCACCATCTACCCGTGATCTCATACCGCATCCCCGTCCGGACCAGTCCGCGCATACCCTAGCCTTGACTCAGGAAAGGTCAACCCCGCTACACCAGAGGCATGGCCTCCACGATCCCCACTGCTGGCCGCGCAGGCCTGTCGCTCCCTCGCGCGGCCGCGTAGCTTATCCCGATGCCATCCGACGGCCTGGGAGAGAAGCTCCACCCGCTGTTGCGGGAGAGTGCGGCCCTCCGGGAAACCTCCGAGGCGCTCGCCCGGGACGCCGAACCACCCCGGGCCGAGATTGAGCAAGCGCGGGCGACCGCGCGGCGGCGGAAGCCGCGAGTGAAGCGCTGGTGAAGGGTGGAGGACGCACGACCACTCACCGGCGGGGCAGACCGGCCACGTTAGCATAGAGCCTCCTCCCACAAGACTCGGGTCCCCATGACGTCAACCGGCGGCACGACGCGGCGCAGTGGTGAGAGTGCCCCCCAGATCCTCGTCGTGGACGACGAGCCCCTGGTCCGTAGCGTCACGGTGCGGATGCTCCAAGGAGCCAGCTTTCAAGTCCACCAAGCAGGGAACGGGCTCGAGGCACTCGAGTTCTTGCGCGGCCGGGCCGACGAGCTCGACCTGGTGGTCTCCGACGTTGTGATGCCTGGCCTGAATGGTGTCGAATTGGCCGAGCGGCTCTCCATCGAGTACCCCGACCTGCCCTATATCTTCTTGTCCGGGTACGGTATTGCCGAGCTGGCTGCCCGGGGAATCACAGCCCCTTGCGGGATGCTGCTCAAGCCGGTGTTGCCCGACGTGCTGCTGGCTGAGGTGCGACGATGCCTGCGGGTTCGGAGCTAGTGCGATGACGACGCCCTCCACCATCCTCGTGGTCGAGGACGAGCCCGCGATTCGGACCCTCTATGTGCGGATGCTGACGGAGGCCGGCTTCCAGGTCCAGGCCGTCGCCAACGGCTTGGAGGGCTTGCAGGAGGCCCTCGCCGTGCCGTTCGACCTGATACTGACCAACAGCCGCATGCCGCTCCTCAACGGCAATGAGATGGTTGCCGCGATCCGGCGCCAGCAGCCGGCCCAGAAGATCCTGCACGTGTCGGGGAGCCACGGAATGACATCGCAGCCCGGTCACCTCCCGGCCGACGTTCCCACCCTCTTCAAGCCGTTTGGCCCGGACGAACTCGTGGACGCGGTGCATCGGCTCTTGGGGGGTCAACCACTCCCGTAGGATCCAACGGCATGAGCTCCACCAGCCATGATCGCTGGGTCCGCGCACCACCCCACTCGCCTGAAAGCGGCCCGGCTGCCGCGGGACTCGGTGCCCGATCCCGGTTGAAGGTTCCTATCCCTCATCTCCGATAGCAGCCGCACCTACTCGGAGCGTCAACCCTACGCCGGCCTCGAGAGCCGTCCCCCTCGGGTAGCAATGCACGCCACCCTACCGTCCGACGAAGCTGGCAAAAGCGCGTTTCACGGAGTACGCTGGGCAAGAATTACCCGATAGATTTAGCGAGCTTTCCTCGCCTGGAGGGGGCTGCATGGACTGGGACGTTACGCCGCACGGGCCGATTTGGCACGGTGCGACTGTGCTCGTGGTAGATGACGAAGAGCCGATCCGTCAGGTGCTCCGCCGCATGCTCGAAGCCGAGGGCTTTCACGTCGAAGAGGCGCAGGGCGGCGCGGCGGCGCTAAGACTCATTCAAGCGCGCGCCGAGCCGTTCGATCTGGTCCTCACCGACCTCTCGATGCCGCAAGTCGATGGGCGGCAGCTCTCCGAAACGTTGAGTCGGTATCGGCCGACCGTTGCCGTCCTCAGCATGTCCGCCGATCCCGGCGCGGTGCCGTACATCGAGTCGTCAGACACGCCTGTCCGCGTGCTGCTGAAACCATTCACGCCCGACGATCTGAACCACGCGGTGCGTGACGCAATCACTCGTGCCACCGATTTGGCCGCCATCGCCGAGGCGGAGATCGTGCGGGCACACGCCGGATTGAGCAAACTCGCGGCGGCGATTGAAGCGAGTCGGACGATGCGCGTGCAGACGCTCGATCTGGTCGTGGCTGCGCGCGAGCTACGGCGGGCGGCCGCAGGACAGGACTAACAAGCGATTCGTGACCTTCTCTCTTTTGCGGCAGTAAGGTTCCCAGCAACAAACGAGCCGACGCTTGCGGGCGCCGGAAGCAGGGCAGGCTCCATGGCACCTCCCTTGGCACCCTCGACCCGCACCTTTCCCGGCGCACCGCGGCGCACTGCGGCGCATCGTCCGGAGGGAGAGCCCGGTTTCTCGGGGGGGAGTCGCCCGACCTCCTAATGCCTGGCGAAGAGGCGGTCGCGTTCCCGGTCACAATCCCGGCGGACCCCGGCTGGCGGGGCAGGGGCTAAGTGCAAGAAAATCAGCGAGGGCTGACGCCGGTCAACACTCGCCTTCAGCTTTGGAAGCAGGAGGTCCCGGGTTCGAATCCCGGCGCCTCGATTCAGCACAGGTCAGATGCGCCGGCGAGGGGCGGTACCGACAGCTCGGCGCTACCGCCCAACCCAGGCCGGCGCCCGATAGGAATCCGCCGCGAACGTCTCTGGCGCCAGCGGCGGGTCGGCCTTCACGTCGGCATAGGTCTCCGTCAAGAACAGCTTGGCGTCGATGTAGAACCGGCATTCGGGCGCGATCCAGCCGCCGCCGAGCGGCCGATACTGGTTGAACTGGGTTTCCTCCCGCGTCTTGCCGGACGGACCCTCTCCCATCTCGATCAGGCGAACGAACACCAGCCGCTCCTGATCGATCCAGAACTGCGCGCTGGTGGTGTCTCCTTCCGCGGCGCCCACCACCCACGCGGGCCGCCCCT